>NZ_JBEXHZ010000004.1:177144-351274 GCF_040608315.1 Streptomyces sp. NPDC005195 | reverse complement strand
GACGCGTTCCGCTCGTGGAGCGGCGACCTGGCCAACGCGACGCTGCGGCTGGGTGACTTCGGCGAGGACTCCGGGGCGTGGCTGGGACACGCCTCGGACGCGATCGCCCGGGCCCAGGCGTCGATCCCTCGTGACCAGGCGGGCGCGCAGGCGAACCTGGACGCGGCGACAGTGGCCCACAACGACCCCGACGCGGCGACGGTGACCCACAGGTCCACGGCCGAACTCGCGGCCCTCGCCGCCGACAAGGAGAAGGTCCGCCGGGAGGCCGCCGCCCAGATGACGAAGCTGGGACAGGCGTACCGCCTGTCGGCGACGCAACTGGACGGACTGGAAAGACCCAGATTCCCTCCACCGCCGGCAGCCATCATGCCGGAAGAGTTGACACCGATTGACGCGCGGATCAGCCTGGCCCGAAGTTGCAGTACACAGCAGGGCTCTGCCTTGGCCGTCGTCGGCTCCGCCTTCGTGGCACATGGGCTCGGTGCGGCTTCGGACGTAGCCACCACGGGACAGACGCGGCGGTCGTCTCGTGGCGCGGCTCCCCCTGGGCGCCCCACGCTCGGGGACGTCGCGCCACCGACCCGAGTGGACATCGACTCAGTGGCGACGCTGCCGCGCTCCCCGCAGACGCGGGTGGATAGCGCAGACCATCCGCCCCTACCCGCTCGGGCAGACGGCTGGGTGACTCCACCAACAGGGTTGATCCCCTCGGGATCTGAAGGCGGTGCGGGTACTCCTGCCAGTCCAGCGGGCCCAAGACGGGCGGCGGCGGCCGGAAGGGCATCCGTGCTGCCAGGCCAAGGAGTCTCTGCCGCGAACCCCGGTCGTGTGCCGGGCGGCACCGGAATTGTCGGTGGCCGTCCAGTCACGTCTCCCTCAAGCAGGCCGATGAGGGGCATCCCGCGAGGCACGGTCGCGGGCGACGAGGGTACGGCCGAGGGCGGCCCGATTGGCCCTGCTTCGGCTTCCGGCACTGCCAGGCCGCCAGTTGGTCGGCAGACCCAGGTTCCTGGGCGCGCCCTCACGAGTGGGGGCGTCGTCGGCAGCAGTTCACCGCAGCCGAGACGGGCGCAAGCGAGCCCGGCCACGCGCGGCGTTTCTGGCGCGCCCGGTAACGCCGGCGCTGCAGTGCGAGGCGGCATCTCGGGTGGTACGCCCAGCGCGGCGCGCCTGGGCCAGGGTCGCAGCGGCGGCACGTCCCGTACTCAGCCGCCCTCCACGCCGCGTACGGACACCAAAAGCGGACGGCCCCGCCGCCCGGTCGAGGACGAAGAAACCTGGTGGCAACGCGGCCGTCGAACCGTGCCGCCAGTCATCGACTGAAACACAGGGAAGGCAAGGATCACAAGCTCATGGGGAGTACTCGACGCAGGCGCTGTCGGACTGCGGCATCGGCGGTTCTCGGCCTGCTGCTGGTGGGCGCCGCAGGTGCGCCGGCCCATGCGGAATCGGTCCGTGAGCAGCAGTGGTTCCTCAATGCTATGAAGGCCGAGCAGATATGGCGGACCAGCACCGGCAAGGGCGTCACGGTCGCCGTGATCGACACCGGTGTGGACCCGAGTAATCCCGACCTGAGGGGCCGCATCCTGTCGGGGTGGGACTTCGCCCCGGACCAGCCAGGTGACGAGCACACCGACTACGACGGTCACGGCACGGGCATGGCCGGTCTGATCGCCGGCACAGGCGCCTACGGCGCCGGAAAGGGCGCCTTCGGCCTCGCACCTGGAGCAAAAATCCTCCCCATCCGGATGCCCAAGTCGGGCGGAGTCAACCAGGCCGAGGGCGACAAACGGTTCAACGAGGCGGCCTCAGCGGGGATCCGGTACGCGGCGGAGGCGGGCGCTCAGGTCATCAATATCTCCGAAGCAGCACCAGTAAGCTCATCGAAGCTGACTTCGGCGGTGAAATACGCGCTGGAAAGAGGCTCATTGATCTTCGCGGGAGTCGGTAACAGCGGAGACAAAAGCAATAGTCTCGAATATCCCGGCGCCACCCCGGGCGTGGTCGGCGTGGGCGCGGTGGGCAAGGATCTCCGCAGGACCGCCGAGTCCCAGCACGGCCCCCAGGTGGACATGGCCGCGCCAGGCGAAGGGATCGTCCACGCCTGCGGGAACGAGACCGGCCTGTGCAAGAGTCACGGCACCAGCGACGCCACCGCCCTGACCTCCGCCAGCGCCGCCCTGATCTGGTCCCAACACCCGACCTGGACCAACAACCAGGTCCTACGGGTCATGCTCAACACCATCGGCGGCCCGACCAACGGTGCCAAGCGCAACGACTCCATCGGCTACGGCATCGTCCGCCCGCGCATCGCCCTGCAGAGGCCCGGCAATCCCGGCGTCGCCGACATGTACCCCCTCCCGGACCTCACGGCCGCGGCTTCGAAGTCGCCGTCTCCAGAAACCTCAAAAACCGTTGACATCGGTGCTCCCGCGAAGGAAGACAACTCCGCCGAGTCCGAGGACGGCAGCAGTCGCTGGATCTCGCTGGGCACCGGCGCCGTCGCATTCCTCGGAACGGCCATCTCGATCGCCGTAGGCATCCGCAGACGTCGGGCTTCCGCAGAATCAGTCGAGGCGTCCATGACGAACTCACGCCAATTCCCCCGCCTGGCATCGGGGTTCACACAGCCTCCGAACGCAACCCCAAGCACACCGGGCCGCGTCAGCCCGTCCGACCGAGGCCGTGGTTCCGCATGAGTACAGATACTCAGGCGCGATGGTTGCCGGTACGGATAGGCCACGTGATGAACGGACGTTACGTTATTTCTCGATCACCGCAACCTTGCTGTCGCACGTTCACACCAGCTCGTCGCCGCACGACGAGCCACGGGGAGGGGGAAACGCATGGCGTGGGATGAATGGGAGCAGCTCAAGACTGCAGCGGCCGAGCGGCACACCACGCAGATGCAGCTCAACCAGCTGCCCGCTGACCCCGGAGGCTCCACTCCCGGTCGCAGTGGCGGCACGCTGAGGTCCGACAAGGGGGCGTGGACCAAGGCGGCGGAAGGTGTTGGCGATCTGCGGGACAACACCGGAAAAGCGCTGACGAAGCTGGATGATGGACAGACGGGGCTCGCCAAGGGTTCCGGGTGTCTGACCGCAGTTGCTCAAAAGGGCGTGTACTACTCCTGGGAGCGCCGAATGAAGGACATCGGTGAACTCTGCGATGGACTCGCCGGAGTGCTGGAGAAGACGGGTAACGACCAACTGAGGACTGACGAGGCCATCAAAGCCGAGATCGCCAAGCTGAAGGTCCACTCCGAGGACACAGCCACTTCCGGTGGCTCGGGCAAGGGTCGGTGATCTGGAGGCATGGACCTCAAGACACTCAAGGTCATCAAAGCGTCCGAATTTGCGGAAGCGGCGGACGGCTACCGCGTGGTTAGTGACATGGCTGACGCAGCCAAGGGCCGCATCGACAAGCAGATCACCACGGACATGCACAAGGCGAACGAGGGCGCGGCCGCGGACGCGGCGCTCAGGCAGCTTCAGAAGCTGTCGGAGAACTTCCACTACTCCCAGGTGGAGTGCGGTTTGATCAGTGGGGCGCTCAACGGCTTCTCGTCCGAAATGGCCGTGCCCAAGAAGCATCTACTCGAGGCGCTGGAAGACGCGGACGCATTGGCGTACCTCGTCGACAAGGATGGCAGCATCACGTATCCCGTCGGCGGTGAGAACGAACTGACCGGTGACAAGATTCCCGGCGGAACGATCATTGGCAACACCGGCAGGTATACCCCCGGGCCTGGCCCGGACACCTCCGGCCTGCACAGCCCCAATCCCCACCGCGCGAAGGCCCAGGACATCGCGGACCGTATCGCCCACGCCCTACAGGAAGCCACGGAGATCGACGAGCGGTACAGCGAGGCGCTGGGGAAGCTCAAGGCGGCCCCTGGGCTGACGGTCAACGCGAGAACGTGGGCGAATGTGGCAGCCGATGCCGAGGACGTCAGCTCGGCCGCTCGCGAATATCTCCTTCGCCATATTCCGTTGGATAAGTCGCCCAGTGACCGCAAAAAATGGTGGGATGACCTCAGCGATGAGGAGCGCGACGAATACAAAAGAGGGTTTCCCGAGGTCATCGGAAATCTGGACGGAATTCCATCTGTTGTGCGCGACGAAGCGAATCGCGAAAATCTGCAGATGCTCATCGCGAAGCTGGAAGGTCAGCACGATGACGATTCACAGACAAAGTTGGATGGATTGAAGGGAATCCAAGAGAATCTTCTCACTGGCGGCCAGCCACCCATGTACCTACTGGGCATCGGCGACGAAGGAAACGGACGCGCAATTGTCGCCTACGGAAACCCGGACACTTCAAAAAATATTTCAGCCTACGTCCCAGGACTCACTACAGCGCTTAACGGGGATTTCGTCGACTCAACAATGAAACGAGCTCAGGATACAGCCCTTGCCGCCGGGGAAATCAGTCCACACAGCTCTACTTCGTCGATCGTCTGGCTTGGATATGACGCACCCCAACTCAGTGCGGGCGACATGCTGACCAGTAGGAGTGTCATGTTCAGGGATGACGCCGAAGCCGGAGCACCCACTTACGACGAATTCATGGCCGGAATCTCGGCGACACACCAAAATGGCGACCCCCATGTCACCGCTATCGGGCATTCATATGGATCACTCACCGTTGGTCTCGCAGCCCAAGAAAAGGGCGGAATCCCTGGGGCCGATGACATCATTCTCGTAGGGAGCCCCGGAACGGGGGCGGATTCCGCAGATCAGCTGAACGTGGGTAAGGGGCATGTGTTTGTGGGAGCAGCCAACCACGACGTCGTCACCATGGCACCCGCCAAGGAGCAGAGCGCTGGTGCGCTCACCGGCGGTGCTCTTGGTCTTGTCGCAGGCGGACCTGCTGGAGCCGTGCTCGGCGCTACTGCCGGTGGGAGCGCGACCGATCCGGGCGGCGATGATCTCTGGTTCGGCAAGGATCCCGCCAGCAAGGCGTTCGGCGCTACAAGATTCCAAGTGAGTGACGGCCCTACTCTTCTTGAAGATCACGGGAAGATGCAGGCTCACTCCAACTACTTCACACCGACAAAAGATCAGATCTCGGCCGACAATATCGCCAGGATCGTTACTGGGAAATCTGACGAGATCACTTTGGAGCAGTCGCGGTGAGGACCATATACCCTTCGCTTCTGGTAGGGGCTTTACTGTTGACTGGATGCAGCTCCGCGGAGAGTACACTTGGGGGGGAATCGCAAAAAATGGACATGCAAGGGGCCGCAGAGCGCGCCGACAAGATCTTGGACGACACATTCTCCGCGATCAAGCCACCTGTGCATTGGACGCACGGCGAGTCGACCAAGGGCAGTTGCGATGTGTCGCGACGGCGGGCGGTAATGACCGTAGTCTCGAAAGAGCGTCGAGGAAGTTTCCTTGGCGTGGTGGAGCGTTACTGGAAATCGCAGGGTCACAAGCAGATCGGCGTGAATCGGAACGCGAGTAGTCCTGCCATATATTTCCAGACATCGGATAAATTCAACATGCGCGTCCTGATCGGCGGAAATGGTCAGGCGTTCTTCGAGGTTGCGACACCTTGCGTGGAAAAGTCTTCGGTATCACCCCCTACCTCGAAGACGGTGGGGCCGAACTACGCGGGAAAGCAGATTCCGGACCCGAATGTCCACTCCGACTTCTGGTCGTCAAGCGACCCCGTTCCTTCCGCCTCCCCGAGCGGGACCTGAAGAGGCCGGCTCCGAGACGGGAGTCCTGGTCAGCGGCGAACGCGGAGTCGGCTCCGGCGCATCGACCTTGCGAAGCGAAGGCCCTACCCACCTGGGATAGGACCTCTTCGACGTCTGTGCGGGCCCGCTCGGGTCCCGTTCATTGGCTACGGTCCGCCCACATCCGCAGAACCCTTTCCTACCGGACGCTGAGAGAACCGTGGATAGCCCGGCGTCGTCGCAGCCACGTCGGAAGGGCACCCACTCCAGGCGTGTGTGCGGGGCGCGGATCGACTCGCGGGAGCGGGCCGGAGCTGAGCTGGATTCCGGCCGGACGGAGTCGGAGGTCCTGGCGGCCCGTAGCCATGAGGCCGCAAAGGCGAAGGGCGCCCCGGAGATTCCGGGGCGCCCTTCGTGGTACTCGTGACCCAGCGCTGCTCAGCGCACGTCCACGTAGTCGTGGTAGCTCTCGGCGTCCACGTAGGAGCCGGACGAGAGATAGACCCCGACCCAGGTGCCGTCCTGCTTCGCGGTGAAGTGGGCGGTGAAGCGGCCGTGCGAGTCAGCCTTGACGGAGCCCAGCCCCGTCCAGGACTTCTTGCCCTTGGCCTGGAAGACGATGTAGACACGCTGCTTGCCGAACGCCACCCACTTCGTGCCGCTCAGCCGCTGCAAGGTGCCGGTGGCGGTCACGGTGTGGCCCTTGCGCACCGGCTCGGGACCGGCGTTGAAGCCGGTGATCCGGGTGGCGGTGCGGTTGAAGTGCACGGAGTTGGAGTAGCCGGACTGGTAGTCCGACGACCCCGTCGAGTACAGGCGCCAGTAGCCCTTGGGCACTGCCACGTACCCGTCGAGGTCGAAGGTGCCGTTGGACTTGGCGGTGAACCAGCCGAGCGACTTCCAGCCGGTCTTGCCGTCAGTGGATTGCTGGAGGTACAGCTTCCGGTTCGGCGGCACCTTGCCGTTGCTGGCGCTCAAGCTGCCCTGGATGTGCAGGTTGGAGTACTCGTCGATCCAGCTCGAACAGAAACAGATGTTCGTCCGGTTGATGACGTCGACCTTGAACTTCGTCTGCGAGAAGGACAGATACGGGTCGGCCAGGTAACTGTCGCGGCTGGTCTCCACCGTGTACGTGCTGTCGTCGTACGGCATGTACGGGTCGGTGAGGGTGAAGCGCCCGCCGGCACCGCTGGTCGCCGTGGCGTAGTAGCCCATGTCGAGCGCGACACCCTTGGCCGGGTGCCAGGTGCCGTTGTACAGGTACTCCACGACGCCGGACGCGGACGCCTTGGCGCCGTACTTGATCTGCACGCTGGAGTGGTCCAGCCGGATCCGGCTCGGGCTGACCACGACCGGCAGGTCCTTGCTGTCGACGAGCACATAGGTGTTCGTGCCGTCGGGGTTGGCGATCCAGAACGAGAGCGAGACCGGCACGGACGTGGTGTTCTCGCCGTGCAACTTCGGTACCACGTCGATCGCGTAGCTGCCGTCGGCGGCCGTGACGGCGCTGTAGGCGTACTCGGCCACCACGCTCAGCGTCTTGCCGGCCAGCGGCGAGGTGTCGCCGGTGATCGGGTCGAAGAGCGAGATGCGGCCGCTGAGCACGACGTGCGTGTGCTCCACGTCCATTACGGCGGGGCTGATGCTGCGGTCGGCGAAGACCGGCTTCGGCTCGACGTCCACGGTGGTGGCATGTGCTGACGAGGTGATGTCGCCATCACTGTCGTGGGCGCTGACCGTCACGTCATAGCTGCCGTACGAGGGCAGTTGTGACATGCGGGGCGAGCGCCAGACGCCGTCCTGCGCCGTGCCGGAGACAAGCGTGAAGCCGGTGACCGCGACGGTCGCCGGGTTCGCGCCGCGCACCTCGGTCAGATCGGCGGACACCTCGGTGATCGCCGAATCGGAGGAGACGGCGACCGTCACGAATCCGGCGTCGGAAGGGTCGGAACCGACGTTGCCGAACACCGGGGCGGCGGCACCGTCGGCAGGCGCGCCGCTGCTCGGATCGACTGTCGGGTCGCCGGAGGGCTGGTCGGACGGGGCCGCATCGGTGGGGGTCGGGGTGTCCGACGGTTCACCGATGGGCGGGGTGGACGGGTTCGGGGTGTCCGAAGGAGTGCCGGACGGGTCGCTGGTGGGCGTATCCGCCGAAGTCGGATCGGCCGGCGGGTTCGAGGCCGCGGTGGCCGCCGGGGCCTGCCCGGACGTACCGTCGTCGGCCGCGTACGCCAGCGCGGGCGCGGCGAGGAGCGCGGCGCCCAGTGCGGCGGACACGGCCGCCGACACCAAAGAGCGTGTTCTCACTGCTGGATTCCCCCCACGGGAATGGCGCGGCCGCGCCACCCCGGGTTTCTCCGGAGGCCGGCCGCGCTCTTTTGTGCGGTTGCTGTGAACATCACGCAACGCACCGGACTCTAGCGGTTGCCCCCGGCAGGTGAGCGAGCGGATTTATGGAACCGGTACGGGACCTCAACCGGCCCTGTCCCTCGTGCTGTTCGGATGTCGTCCGCAGCGATGCGATGGTGTCAGGGCGCTCCCATGACGACCGCTCGCGTCCGGTCGGGCGGTACGTCCGATGCGTTGGGGCGGGGAGGGGCAGTCTCCTTTCCCGCCCCCGCCTAGTGATCGGCAACCACTACCGCGCCAGGAGGCCGTACGCCGCATCCGTCCCTACGAAGCCCTCGCTGCCGAGCAAATCGTTGAGAGTGTCGGCCGGCACGCCCTCCCGAACTAGACCGGACGCCCCCTCTTCAGCGGCGGACAATCACCCTGATCAGCCTGACAAGGCCGGCCGCAGGCCCCACGTCTGCAGGGCAAAGGGCCGCCCCTTCTCCTCCCCCTCGATGAGCGGAAGGTCAAGCAGGCTGAAGCCCGCCTTGGTGGCCACGGCGACGCTGGCGGCGTTTTCGGCCTCCAACTCCAGGACCACTTGTTCCACGCCCAGTTGCTCGAAGGCATATGCGGTCATCACCCGCACCGCCCGCACGGCCAGCCCCTGGCCGCGGTACGCCGGGCCGACCGCGTAGCCGATCTCTGTGCCCTCGGGAGCGCGCCGCAGCATCACCTCGCCGAGCGGCGCGCAGCCGTCGACGGTGATGGCGAGCAGGATGGTCGTGCCTTCCGCCCGCATCCGCCGGTCGCGGTCCAGCCGTGCGCGAGCGGCCGCTTCGTCGAAGGGAGAGACGATCGGCGTCCAGTACGCGATGTCGGGATGGTCGAACAACTCCGGCATCGCAGCCAGGTCCGATTCCGTCCAGTCACGCAGGACGAGCCCTTCCCCTGTGAGCTCGATCCGATCCGGAAACGGTGGCGTGCTGCTGCTCATGGTGCGGAGCCTCCCTGGCCTGTAGGACGAGGCAGCATAACGGTGCGGTCAATCGGCTCACCAGATTTTTCGTGAGCACCACTGAGCGCCCGCTAGGCCATGACGCCCCTGTGGGCCACGGCGCCGCATCCTGGTGCCGGTAGCCATGCGGCCCGACGAGGCGAACGGGTCCCCGGTGGTGCCGAACGCCGTGACGTCCGCATCCGGCACGGTCCGGACGTACCGACGATCATGGAGATCCTGCGGCACACCCCCATCAGTCGGACGCGCCGCCGCGTCAAGGGCCGCTCGCACCTCCCGAAGGACGCCACGCGCCGCATGGGAGACGCCTTCCCACCCACCCCAGCGTCTGCCTCTGCGACCGCAACTGAGACTGAGACTGGGAATGAGACTGGGGACCGGCGCGCGGCTCGTGCACGGCGCCGCCGCCGTATTCAATGAAAAGCAAAAGCCCCAGGTCACGGCGAGTGAGAATCCTGGGGCTTCTACAGAGCCGCCTTCGGGATTCGAACCCGAGACCTACGCATTACGAGGGCCCGCAAGATCGTGACGGCGGGTACCGGACGATGTCACAGAATCCCGTTTCCCCAGTTCAGCGACCTGCACCTCTGGATCCGCGTGCCACCCGGTCCATCCCATGCCGCCCCGTCCGCTCACGCATCGCTCACGCACGCTGGACGCGTCTTCGCCCTCGCGTAGAGCACCCGGAGTGCCGGGGTTGTCGGTGTTCTGTAGCGTTCTCGCGCGGGAAACTGGGATGACGGCGCTCAACAGCACGTGGCCGGGAGGGGAGGGAGCAGATGGCGTACTCGACGCGTATGGCTGCCGCCCTCTCCGGGGCGACGGTCGGGCAACTGCGCACGTGGCGACAGGACCGGGGTAACGGGCCGGTCCTTCGGCCCGAGCTGGCGACCAGGCCGGCCCTTTACTCCTTCCGAGACGTACTCGCGCTACGCGCGTTCGCCCACCTCCGTCAGGACGTGTCCCTCCAGAAGATCCGCGTGGCCCTGGCCACCCTGAAGAAGATCGGGGAGGTCGAGCACCTGTCCAGCTACGCCCTGGTGGCCGAGGGCGACTCGATCGTCCTCGCGGGCCACGATGACCATGGCACCGATCTGGTCAAACATCCTGGCCAACGAGTGATCGCCACCATGGCTGACATCCTCCAGGAGTTCGCTCCCAGAGCCGGCGTCGTGGTCCCGCACCTGCTGCAGCCGAAGCACCACGTCACGGTCGATCCCGAGACCCAGGGCGGACAGCCCGTGATCACGGGCACGAGGATCCCCTTCGACGCCGTAGCGGAGCTGATCGAGGACGGCATCCCGCCGGAGCGGATCGCCGACTATTACCCCGGCGTCACCGCGGACGCCGCACGCGACGCGGCTTCCTTCGCCCTCTACGTGGACAGCTACAGCACGGGAGCGCGCGCCGCCTGATGCGGATCCTCATCGACGAGAACGTTCCCGTACAGGTGTTGGAGATGCTCAGACGGCTCCTGCCCGGCCACGAGGTCAAGCACGTCAGTGAGATCAGGTGGGCGGGGAAGAAGGATCTCGCCCTTCTCCCCGATGCCGCGAGAAACGGCTTCGACGCCTTTCTGACCAGAGACGCCCGGCAGCTCGAGGATCCGTCGGAGACGGAGGCCATCAAGAAGTCGGGCATGCACCACATCCGGTTCAGCCAGGCCCACAAGGGTATGGCGGGCCTCGGCCTGGCGATGGGCGCGATGGGCGCGATGGGCGCGGTGGTCGCGGCGATGCCGCTGATCGTCGGTGAACTCGGCGAAGCAGACGCACCAGCAGCTGATCCACATCAAGGGCTTGAACCCGGTGAGCAAGCACCGGTTCGAGCGTGTGGACCCGTCGGTCTCACCGCCGTCCTTACTGGCCACGGTAGGCGAGCAACGCTTCCCAGGGCTTCGAAGGCCCCGCTTTCCGCCGCATCCCGACGCGGCGGAAAGCTGAGACGACCACCCCTCTACGAGGTCCTCGGTGCCGGCCAGTCCTCCTACGCCGACCTCCGCTCGGGTGCCGCACGCCTCCTGGAGATCAACCACACCCTGCCGAGTCCCGCCGACCGCCTCTACCTGGTCCTCTCCGAGCCGCCGGCCGAGAGTTGGTCGGCCGAGACCCTGCTCGACGTCCACAACGTCCACATCCTCTGGCGCACCACCGACGGCTGGGGCGGCCGGGACACGGACACCGCCCTGGGCACGGCCCTGCCGTAGGTCCTGTCGGTCCGGGCAGTTCGATGAAGCCTGTTTTGCTGAAGACGACGAAGTGATGACGGGCGCCGCCGCGACCGGCGCCGCCGGCGCGCCACCGTCCGGCGGCCTCTACTCCTCCGGATCGGTAGGACGGTATTGGGCTTGCTCCCCGTCAACGCGCAGCAGCAGCCCTTCATCGGCAAGATCGCGCAGGATCTGTCGAGCGCGCTTCTCGTCGGCGGCGTGGCCGACCTCGTGCAGCGCGGTCACGGCACGCGGAGTGCGGCTGATCGCGCGGTCGGGGTGGGTCGGGTTCTCGGCCCAGACGCCAGCTTGCTCGTCGCCGCCCTTCCGTCGCATCACCGGCCCCGCCACGCGCCTGCACGTCAGGGCCACGCTCCGCGCGGCCCTGAACGACGCGATCGGGCAGCAGATCATCACGTTCAATCCGGCGGCCCACGTCGAGATCGATCCCGTGCGCAAGCCGAAGGCGCTCGTGTGGACGGACGAGCGGACGGCCAAGTGGGAGCAGACGGGCGAGAAGCCGTCACCCGTGATGGTCTGGACGCCCCAGCAGACCGGCGCCTTCCTCGACTTCGTCGCCGAGGACCGGCTGTACGCGATGTGGCACCTGATCGCCTTCCGCGGCCTGCGGCGCGGCGAGGCGTGCGGGCAGCCGTGGTCGGAGACAAACCGCGACACCCACTCCCTCACGGTCTCCTCCCCACTCGTGCAGGACGGCTGGGAGATCGAGGGCACGCCAAATTTTCGGACAGCCACACCCACCTCACGAACTGTGAGGAGGTGCGTCCTGTCGTGGTACTTCAGCGGGGTTCAGCAGGGGCTGCGCCAGCGGCCCAGGGCGAGCCTTTTGCGCATCGAGTCGAGGCCGAGCCGCTTGGCGATCGGGCAGAACGTGCGCTTGGGCTCGCTGTACTCCACGTGGAAGACGGCCTTGTCCGCCTTGATGAAGGGACTCAGCGACGGGCATTCGTCGAACTCCGCGCATTGCTCGTTGACCGCGAAATCGAAGTCATCGACCAGGTCGGGGATCTGTTCCAGGTCGTTCTTGAGGCCGACGGCCATGCCCCGTTCGTGTGCGAGGTCCGCGATCATGCGGTTGTAGGCGAGCTGGTGGGCGGCGGTCAGCGGGAAGCCGGTGTCGTTGGTGTACGCGTCCGTGAGGTCGGGTTCGACGGCGTCGAAGCCCTTCGCCCGGCACATGTCGAAACGTGCGGCCATGATGGGGCGGAGCACCGAGCGGCGGCGGATGTCGAGCCAGCGCTCGCCGCTCCAGCCGTCGGAGCGGCCGAGGACGGAGGCGGGGAAGGCGCCGCGGTCGGGGCGGAAGGACTCCCAGGCACCGGCGTTGATGTAGCAGATGACCTTGCGGCCGCTCTTGTGGAGGCGTCGCACGACGGCGGCGCTGTTCACGAAACCGTCGATGTCGTAGACGGGGACGGCCACGCGGGTGTCGACGCGGCCGCTGAGCTGCCACTGCCAGGCCGTGCCGGGGCGCGGTTGCCAGCGTGCGGCCGACGGGTGTCCGCCGGGAGCGCGGTCGGAGGTGCGGTCCGGGACGGTGACGCACCCGGTGAGCAGCCCCGCGAGCGCTCCCGCGCACAGCAGCGACACGACTGGCCGCAGGAGTGACGGGCGGGTTGCGAACCTCATGCGGTTTCCCTCCTCACGGCGGAGGGCAGGGCGGCCCAGGGGTTCGCGCCCGCACCCGGTACCGCGCAGTGGACGCCGGCTCGGCGGATCCGGGCGGTGCGGGCGGCGACGTCGCACAGGCCGTCGGGGATGCCGTGGATCAGATGACAGAAGCGGGCCGGCGGGTGCGCCGCGGTCCAGGCGGGCACGGCCGAGGCGAGGTAGGTCCGCCAGTTCCCTTCGAAGGTGACCAGCAGATCGGCGATGGCGGCGTAGCCGGGATCAGGGTGGACTCCCGGGTTGAGTGTGACGGTGCCGACGCCGTGGTCGCGGGCCTCGTCGGCCAGCGCGCGGTAGTACGGCAGCAGGCCGGCGTCGGCGCCGGTCTGGTCGAGGAAGACACCGTCGGTTCCGTACCAGGTGATGTGGCGGCGCAGCTCGTGGAGCACCGCCTGGTGGGGACGGGTGCCGTAGGCGGTGTCGAGGTAGCCGAGCACGCGTATGCCCGCCGCGCGCAGCGCCCCGGCGACGGCGGCGAAGGCCGGGTCGCGGGTCGCGCCGGGGCCGTCGGCGACGTTGAGCACGACGCCGTACAGCCGCGACGGGACCCGCGTCAGAGCCTGCCACGCCGCTGGGTCCACAGCGGGGTGGACGTACAGCGGCACGAGCAGTCGGCCGTGTGTCATGCCGCGGACGGGGTCGGGGGCGTGCCGGTGCGCGAGGTCCACAGATCGTCGAGCGAGGTGGCGAGGGTACGTTCGGGTCGCCAGCCCAGAGCGGTGGCGGCGGCTGTGATGTCCGCCTGCTGCCAGGAGACGGCCGACGAGCGCTGGGAACCGGTGCCGTTCTCGTCGATCCGCCCGTGGAACCCGCTGATCCGGGCCAGGCTTTCCGCGACCTCGCGGACCTGGGTGGCGCTGCCGCCGGCGATGTTGAGGATGCGGGGCAGCGAGCCGGGCGCGGTGGTGGCGAGGACGGCGGCACGGGCCACGTCCCGCGCGTCGACGAAGTCGCGGTACGCGGACAGGTCACCGACCCGCACCGCGCCGTCCGGCCCGGCGCGCAGCAGCTCGTCGGCGAGCCGCCCGGGCAGGCTGGTGCCGGGCGAGCCCGGCCCGAGGGGGTTGAACACCCGGAGGACGACGGCGTCCAGGGCGGACTCGGCGACGGTCAGCGAACCCGCCAGTTTGGTGGCTCCGTAGGCGCCCTGCGGGCAGGTGGCGGAGTCCTCGCCGAGCGGCTGCCCAGCGTTCGTCCCGTACTCGCCGGCGGATCCGAGATGGACCAGGCGTACCGGGATACCGGCCGTGGTCAGGGCCTCGCACAGCACGGCGGGCCCCCGGACGTTGGTCTCCGCCAGCAGAAGCGGGCCGCCTGCGACGGCGCCGGCACAGTTGACGACGGCGTCCGGGGCCAGCGTGCGCAGGTCGGCGGCGAGAGCGGGAACGGTGGCGGTGGTGAGGTCGACCCGCAGGTCGGCACCCGGGGAGCGGCCGGCGCGGAGCACCCGCACGCCGGACAGGGCACGCAGGTGATCCGTGAGGTGCCGGCCAAGGAACCCGGTGGAGCCCAGGACGAGGACGCGCATCAGGTCACGCTCCCTTCAGCAGCAGGTCGCGGTAGGTGGTGAACTCGACGTTCGCCCGGTCGTAGTCGTCCGGGCGGCCGATGTCCAGCCAGTAGCCGTCGAACTCGTGGGCGGCCGGTGGGGTGCCGTCGCGGAGCAGGTCGAGGACGAGTTCGTCGAAGCCGAGCGGCAGGCCGGGGGTGTAGCCGTTGAGGGTGGAGCGGGAGAGCCCGTAGACGCCCATGGAGACCCGGTAGTCCAGGGTCGGCTTCTCGGTGAAGCCGACGACCCGCTTGCTGTCGGTGGTGAGGACGCCGAAGTCGATCCTGACCTTGCGGGAGTACGTGGCGATGGTCAGCGGCGCGCCGTCGGCCTGGTGACCGTGCAGGACGGCGCGGAAGTCCAGGTCGGTGAGGATGTCGCCGTTCATGACCAGGAAGTGCTCCGGCAGCCGGTCGAGCATGGTCAGCAGCGGGCCCATGGTGCCCAGCGGGCTGTCCTCGGTCGAGTAGTCGACGCGCATACCCCATTGGGAGCCGTCGCCGACGTAGGCGCGGATGATGTGGCCGAGGTGGCCGATGGCGACGGTGCAGCTGGTGAATCCCGAGTTGGCGAGCTGCCGCATCACGATTTCCAGGATGGCGTGCTGGTCGCCGATGGGGACGAGCGGCTTGGGCAGGGCGGTGGTGTAGGGGCGCAGCCGGACACCCTTGCCTCCGGCCAGAATGACTGCGTGCATGGCGGACTCCGTTGTCGGTCGGTGGTCGATGGCCTGGGACGAGTCGTCAGACGTTGTAGATGGCGGTCTTGTAGCGGGCCAGGTTCGCCGGGTCGGAGAAGAACCGGACGGTCTGCTCCAACCCCTCCTGGAGGCTGTGGGCCGGTGCCCAGCCGGTCGCGGCGCGCAGCCGGGAGGCGTCGCAGACCAGCCTCATCACCTCGGACGCGGCGGGCCGGATGCGCTGCGCGTCCTCGCGGACCTCCAGCTCGGCCCCCATCAGCTTGCCGACCAGCGTCACCAGCTCGCCGACCGAGATCTCGCCGCCCGTACCGGCGTTGAACGTCCTGCCGACGACCGCCTCGGCGGGCGCGGTGCCCACCGCGAGGAACGCCTGGGCGGTGTCCTTGACGAACATGAAGTCCCGGGTGGGCCGCAGATCGCCCAGGGCGATGGTCCGCTCGCCGGCCGCCACCTGCCCGATGACGGTCGGGATCACCGCCCGCATGGACTGGCGCGGTCCGAAGGTGTTGAACGGCCGCAGTGTGGCCACCGGGATGCCGAAGCTGGCGTAGTAGCCGTCGGCCAGCCGGTCGCCGCCCGCCTTGGAAGCGGAGTACGGGGACTGGGTGTTGATGGGGTGGTCCTCGGTGATGGGGACGGTCTGCGCGGTGCCGTACGTCTCGCTGGTCGAGGTGTGCACCATCCTGGGGATGCCCAGCCGGCGTACGGCTTCCAGCACGTTGAGCGTCCCGGTGACATTGGTGGCCACGTAGCTGTGCGGTGCCTGGTAGGAGTACGGGATCGCGATCAGTGCGGCCAGGTGGTACACGGCCTCGGTGCCGGTGAGCAGGTGCTGCACGGACCCGGCGTCGCGTACGTCGCCGAGTACGACCTCCACACCGTCCATCACGTCCTGCGGCAGGGTCTCCAGCCAGCCGTACGACGAGAAGGAGTTGTACTGGGCCATGGCGCGTACCCGGTGCCCTGATGCGACGAGCGCCTCCACCAGGTGCGAGCCGATGAAACCCTCGGCGCCGGTTACTGCCACGGTTACGGGAGCGGGCGAAGTCACGGATATGTCTCCTCTGGATGTGAATCGAAATCTGAATCTGAAATCCGGGAACTGAATCTGCGAACCGAATCTGGGAACTGACTCCGAATCTGGAATCTGGAATCTGAATCGGTCGGGCCGGGGCGTCAGGACGTCCGGGCGTCATGCGGTCGCGGGGCTACGGGATACGGGGGTCTGGTCAGCGGTGGGCCGTGGTCCGGCCCATCCGGGTGCACGCGACCGCCAGCAGCACCGCCGTCGCGCAGCCGCAGGCCGTCAACTCGGCGGTCGCCGCGCTGAGCAGAGCCGTTCCCCGGTGGGCCGCGCCCGACAGGGCCGCCTCCGCCACGGCGGCGGCGAGGCAGGCCACGGCGGACGGCCAGGCGATACCGGCCGCCTGGAGCAGCAGGGCGACCCAGAGCGCCGCGCCGAGGGCGAGCAGCGGCAGCGGCGCCGCCCCGGTGACCAGCGCCGGGGCGGCGAGTACCGTGAGGTACCCGGTGAGGCACAGGGCGAGCACACCGGCCGCCCGGAGCCGGAAGTCCCGAGGGGTCCGGCTGTGCCGCAGAGCGGTGAGTGTCAGGCTCCGGTAGCGGTAGAGCAGCCACTCGGCCACGCCCATGCTCAGCGTCAGCACGACGGCGGCCGACCTGCCCGCCGCCGGGGCCATCAGCGTCAGCGCCCCGCCGGCGAGGCCGAACAGCCCGTACGGGACGGAGCCGGTGAGCCGGGCCGTGCCCGGTGTCGAGGAGCCGGGGGTGCGCAGCGACCCTGCGATCTCCCGTACCGCCGACAGCACCGCCGCCGCGACGGTGGCCAGCAGCAGCACGGCGACCGGCACCGGTCCGGGGCGCCACAGCGGTGTGCAGGCCGCCCCGGCCGCCGTCGGTACGAGCGCGAGCAGCAGGTGCTGTTCGCGTCCCAGTACGAGCAGCACCGTGGCGGCCGCCAGATAGAGCGCCTCTCCCGCTGCGAAGGCCGGGACGGCACCCGGCCCCGAGACGGCCAGCGCGGCCGCCGCCGCTGCCGTCACCCCGGCCGGGGCCCCGAGCAGCAGGCACCGCGCGGCTGCCCGCCGGCCGCCCGCGGCGAGCCGTACGTAGGCCCGGTGGGCCAGTGCCTGGTTCCAGGCCCAGGCCACGAGTGCCGAGGCGGCGAGCCCGGTGACCCGGCCGGGCAGCAGCCCCGCGCCCAGCAGGTAGGCCAGTCCCGGCAGGCCGAACAGCATGCCGCGCAGCAGGCACTGCCACGGGCTGGTCCGCCACGGGTCGGGTACCGGTCCGGGATCCGGGAAGCGGCGCGGTACCCGGGCGTACAGCTCCTCCGCGACGGCGAACAGGTCCTGTCGCGAGTAACGGGTGGTGATCTGTTCGTGCGTCAGCCCGTCGGCCTCCAGCACCGCGGCGATCTCGTCCGGGTGCACGGCGGCCCCGCACACGTCCGCCAGCCGTTCGGCGAGCCCGTCGAGCGGGTCGTCGGCCCAGGTCGGCCGCTGCGGCGGGGTCGGCAGGCGCAGGAGTACGGTTCGGTCGTCGCCCAGCCGGTTCACCACTCGCCTCCGGCCCGTCGGGCACGTGGCGCCGGGTCCTCGGCCAGGTGCGTCCAGGTCTCGGAAAGGTGCGTCCGGTCCTCGCCCGCTGCCAGTGCGCCGTAGATCTCCCGGAAGGAGTCGATGGTGTGCCGGAGGGTGAACTGATCGATCACCCTCATGCGTGCGGCCGCGCCCATCCGGGCCCGGCGGGCGGGAGCGCGCAGCAGTTCCAGGGCTGCCCGTGCCATCGCCTCCGGTTCGCGCGGCGGTACGACGAGTCCCGCGTCGCCCACCGCCTCGCGGACCCCGCCGACATCGGTGGAGACGGTGGCCCGGCCGCACGACATGGCCTCGATGAGGGTGAAGGGGAAGCCCTCGCTGATGCTGGAGAGCATGACCACGGTGCCCGCCGCGTAGGCGTCGCGGATGTCCTCCACCCGGCCTTCGAAGACGACCGCCTCGGCGACGCCCAGGTCCCGGCCGAGAGCCTGGCAGCGTTCCCGGTAGGCCTGGCCGCCGCTGGGTGTGCCGCCGAACAGCCGTAACCGCACCTGGGGCATCTCGCGGCGTACCAGGGCGAAGGCCCGGATCAGCGTCTCCAGGTCCTTGATGGGATCGACCCGCCCCGCCCAGGCCAGCGTGGGGGTCTCCGGTTCCGGACCGGCGGGGGGAAAGGCCCCGGGGTCCACGCCGTTGTAGACGGTACGGATCTTGTCGGGTGGGGTCCCGCCGCGTTCCTCCCAGCGTCGGTTGTAGTGGCTTCCCGGCGTGATGAGCGCGGCGCGGGCGTAGGTCTCCTGTGCCAGCAGCCGGAAGAAGCCGAGCAGCAGTGCCTTCACCGGCCAGCGGTATCCGCCGGCGCCGTAACCGAGGTAGCGCTCACGCAGGTAGACGCCGTGTTCGGTGAGCAGCAGGGGTGTGCCGTGCAGGTGCCGGGCCAGCAGTCCGGGGAGGGCCGCCAGTCCGCCGCTGACGGCGTGCGTGATCCCGTGCCTGGGCGGGGCTGCCGCCAGTGGGCGCAGGGCGTGTTCCAACAGATCGGTCGCGGTCAGTACGTCGTGCATGGTCGGCCGGGCGGCGTGGGTGGGTAGGTGCGGACGGTTCCAGACGGCGGCCAGGAGGCGTGTCGCCGCCTCGGTGCGCAGCGCCGCCGTCAGTTCCCCGTACCGGGCCCGTGCCGCCAGGCCGTACAGCCCTTCGGCGAAGCGCTCCAGGCGGCTGGGGCCGGCATGGGTGCCGGGGCCGGCACCGGGATCGAGGAGGGCCAGCAGGAACATCTCGTAGGTGCCGAGGAAGTCCCGCAGCCGCCGGCCGCGCGGTGCGCGGCCGGTCGGCGTCGGTCCCCAGGTGGGTACGGAGACCACCTTGCTGACGTGCGCGGGTGTTTCCCAGGTGACGGTCTCATGGCCGTCACCGGTGACCGCGATGATCTGGAAGTCCACGTCGGGTATGCCGTGGACCAGCTGATCGCACCAGACACTCACTCCGCCGTGGCTGTGCGGGTAGGTGCCCTCGGTGAGCATGGTGACGCGGGTCGCGCCGGTGTTGAGGGCCGCGATGGCCGTGGCCATGCCGGAGGGCGGTGTGTCCCCGCGTGCCCGCATGGTGTGGTCGGTCCGTGCCAAGGTTTCCGTATCCCCGTATCCCCGTGTCCCGTCGGGCCCGCCGGGGCGGTTGCGCCCGGTGGGCCCGTCGGGCCGGTCGTGACCATCGGTCACGGTCAGCGCTTGCGGCGGACGGTGTCGCCGGGGCCTGCCGGGACAGGGCTGGCCACACCACTGGGTACACGCAGCGCGGGAGCCGGAGCGGCTGCCTTCGCGGTGCCGGTGCCGGTGGCGGTGGGGGCCGCGGGCGTGCCCTGCGTGGTCAGTTGCAGGGTGATCGAGGCCTGCAGCAGGCCGGGCGTGGTCCAGCCGGACAGCTGTCCGGCGTAGGCGGTGCCGAAGGCGGTGCTGCCGAGCAGCTGCTGCTGGGTGGTGCCGGCGGGCATGGTCGCGCTGGTCTGGGTGCCGCTCGGCGAGGTGATGGTGACCGTGTTGCCGATCCGGTAGGCGGTGACCTGGTTGTTCTTCACCGCGGCGGCCCAGGCGGCACGGTTCTTCAGCTCGGTGCCGATGTCTTTCAGCCGCAGGTTCACCAACGGGGTGTTGGCGGCGTAGAGGCTGCTGTAGTCGCCCAGGATCTTGTTCAGCACCGGGTAGGCGATGCGGTCCTCGGCGAGGTTCGACTGGTGCATGTACACCGGCCGGGGATCGTTGGACAGCGCGTGCCCGAGGGCGATGCGGCTCTCCAGCGGGACGATGTACGACGTGTAGCCGGTCTGGGGGTCCAGCGGGGCGCTCAGGCAGGTGGTGGTCGCGGAGCCCTCGCAGATGCCGCTGCCGCCGTTGGCCCTGCTGGTGTAGATGTAGTTGTACTCGTCCACTTCCTCGGCCGCGCGGCCCGCGTTGTAGTAGACGTTCATCGGGAAGCGCGGCGCGGTGAGGGCGGAGCCGATCTGACGCTGCTGCGGGTCCCGGGAGTTGTCGCTGGCCAGCCACTTCACCCCGGTGGAGTTCAGGGACGGGGCCAGGTTGGGGTTGTCGGTGGGCTGCTGCGGCAGCACCTTCATCCCGGAGTGCTCACCGGTGACCAGTTCCGTGTTGTCGAGGGCGAGGCCCTTGCCGCCCGCCCAGGTGCGGTTCTGGGTGATCTGCGAGGTGATGTCGGCCTGGCTGACCCACTTGACCTTTCCACTCGCGTCGGTGGAGCACTTCCACGGCACCACGCTGACGTCCTGGACGCAGCCCAGGAACGGGTGCTGGTAGGTGTGGTTGACCCAGCGGTAGGCGTTCTTGTCGGCGATGAGCTGGGTCGCCGCCGGGTCGGCGCCACCGTGTTCCGCCTTGTAGTCCTCGCTGCCGCCGCCGTTGAACACCATGTCCAGGGTGAGCCCGTGGCCGGCGGACCACTGCTTGGCGTACTGGGCGTCCGCCGGCGTCATCCGGATCGGGTCGGGGGTGGCGCCCTCGCCCGGGGCGCAGTCCACGTCTCCGGGGGTGCAGTTGAGCGAGGTGTTCCACCGGTCGTCGCCGAGGAAGACGTCGTCGATGTGGACCGCGAAGTAGTTGCGGTCGGCGCCCAGGTGGATGCCCTGGGTCAGCCACTCGACAATGCCCCGGGTGAGCAGCCGGTACTGCTCCTGGTACTGGTTGTAGACGAAGTTGACGACCAGTTCCCGGCGCCCGTCGTGGGCGTACTCGCCGACGAGCGAGCCGCGCGCGGAGCTGCCCGGGATCGGGGCGTCCACATAGCTGGTGAACGTGGCCCCGGCCTGCTGCTGGGCGAGCGGCACCGCCAGATAGCCGTAACTCTCGGACACGTCGGGCGCGTTGTCCTCGAAGGGGACGTTCCCGTCGAGGTAGCCGAAGGGGCCGGCCTTCCCCGTGGACGTCACCTGGGCGGTGGCGCCGTCGAGCGAGCCGATGTACCCGGGCGACTGCGCGTAGTTCAGCCCGACCTCGGGCCTGGCGTAGGTGTAGGCGTCGGCCTGCCGGATGCCGAAGGTCTGCTCGAAGGTCGCGAGGGCCGTCATCTCGGCGGACCCCGCTCCGAACGGGTTGTCGTTCGGCAGCACGACGGCCTGGTACTTGGCCCTGGGACGGCCGCTGACGGTATCGCTCAGGAAGGCGGCGTTGATCTGCGGCCGCCCGCTGTCGGCCAGGTTGACCCTGGTGTAGGGGGTGCCAGCCGAGTCGAGTTCGGCGGTGATGGCTCCGGTGGCCGGACCCCCGTCATCGACGACGAGCACCTTCAGGTCGATCCTCGGCTCCAGCGTGGCCGCTTTCGCAGCTATGGGCGACGTGACGAGTGCGAGCACGGCAGCGCTGCCGCACACACCGGATTTCAACAGCATGCGACGCATGATGAACTCCCCCCAACGCCGCGGGTCAGCGCGGCGCGGAATAACAGTGGATCAGATATGGATCAGACGGCGATAGAAATTGCGCAGGGTTGCATGCTTGCGGACACGACCGTGTCGGCAGCGAATACAACCGCGTATACGTGAATCCCCCGATCCCCGCGCCCCCATCGCCCAGAGGTATATCACCTCCGGCCTACCGCCGAGAATTATCGCCTGCCGCATCACAGACGCGCGTGAGCCCGTCCTACGGAATCTCGGAGCGTGCGATTACACCTCGCCGAATGAGCAAATGATCAATAACATATGCAGCTCAGAGCGCATTCATCACGTGAGCGAAGCGCCGGGGAGAGCGTCGGAACCTCGCCCGACACTTCACCGACCGGCCACTAATCGGATCACCCGAAGGTGTGATCCGACGAGATGGCCGTACGAATTTTCCCCGCATCCGCTAAACGACCCTGCGCCCTGGATCCGGGCCAGATCCTTCAGGCAGCTGAGGCGGCGCGGCCTACCGCCGATCCTGCGACGTTATCGCCAATCGGCTACTGAGTGCACCCACGATGATGATCATCACCGGCGAAGGCAGCGATGCCGAAGTTGCTAATCGCCTCGCCCCAGGAGAAGCCTCCGTCCCAGCATGTTTCGACGTAGTACGACACCGAGGCGGAGAGCCCGGTGACTATCGCGCTGCACAGGGCGAAGACCACGGTGGCCACGGCACCGCAGAAGACCTCGCCGACCGCCTCGGTACCGTGCTCGGTGGCCCAGACGGCCGCCTTGCACGCGGCCTTCTTGATCGGGTGCTTCCATGACGGGCACTGGCCGCTTGTGTCGGCGCAGTTGACCGGGTCGCCGTTGCAGTAGTCGTACGGGTTCGCGCTACCGCCCGCGACGGAGTCGGTCTGGAGGAATGGCCAGTAGTGGGGTGGTAGAGGCGCAGCCCCACCAGGGTGAGGCCCCCACCCCGTGCCGATCCCGCCCGCGTTCATCCCGTATCTGCTCGCGCACAAGGCACAGCAGGACGAATTGCGAGAGGCGGCCGGCGAACTCTGGCAAGGAGCACCAAGCCGTTTTCACCCGGGCCGGGCCGACGGGCGCCCCATCGACCCGCGGGACGACTGGGAAGAGTTCAAGGAGCTACTGGCGGAGGCAGGCATTGCCGACCGTCGCCTCTACGACGGGAGCCGCCACAGGGCCGGCACGATCCTGAACGAACTCGGGGTGGACATGCCCACGATCATCGAGATCTTGCGGCACACCCGGATCAGCCAGACCCGCCGCTACGTCAAGGCCCGCTCGCACCTCTCGAAGGACGCCATGCGCCGCATGGGGGACGCCTTCATGCCGCGCCCGGAACCCGCCCCGGAACATCAGCCGGAACCCCATCCTGAACCGTCCATTGAGACCAGAATGGAGACCAGGGACAGCCGCACGGTCCGCGCACGGCGTCGTCGCCGCATCCAGCAAAAGCAAAAGCCCCAGGTCACGGCGAGTGAGAATCCTGGGGCTTCTACAGAGCCGCCTTCGGGATTCGAACCCGAGACCTACGCATTACGAGTGCGTTGCTCTGGCCATCTGAGCTAAGGCGGCACGCTGTCCGCACTATGGTGCGATCAGCAACGTCGGTAAGTCTACACAGTTTCCGAGAGTGCTCCGTACACGCCCCGGAGGGCCCGGATCCGGGGCGTGGGGGAGGGCTATGAGCAGCGCTTTCCCTTGGGTGGAGGGGTGCCGTCGAGGAGGTAGCGGTTGATCGCGGTGTCGATGCAGACGCTGCCGCGGCCGTAGGCGGTGTGGCCGTCGCCGACGTAGGTCAGGAGCGTGGCGGAGGAGAGCTGCCTGGCGAGGGACTTGGCCCAGGCGTAGGGGGTGGCCGGGTCCCGGGTGGTGCCGACCACCAGGATCGGGCCCGCGCCCTTCGCCTCGATGCGGTGGGGCTCCCCCGTCGGTTTCACGGGCCAGTACGCGCAGTTCAGGGAGGCCCAGGCCAGGCCGTCGCCGAAGACAGGGGATGCCTTCTCGAAGGCGGGGAGGCTCTTCTCCAGTTGGTCGGGGGTCGAGAAGGCGGCGGGGAGGTCGAGGCAGTTCACGGCCGCGTTGGCGTACATCAGGTTCGTGTAGTGACCCTTGGCGTCACGCTCGTAGTAGCTGTCGGAGAGGGCGAGCAGGCCCGCCCCGTCCTTGTGCTTCATCGCCGCGCTGAGCGCCTCGCGCAGCTGGGGCCAGGCCGCCTCGTCGTACATCGCCGCGATCACGCCCGTCGTCGCGAGCGACTCGGTGAGTTGGCGGCGGTCCGCGTCGCCCGTCGGGATCGGGTCCGAGTCGAGCTTCTTGAAGAAGGCGCTGAGGTTCTTGCCCACCTGGTCCGGGCTGGTTCCCCGGCCGCCCAGGGGGCAGCCGCTGTGGCGCACGCAGTCCTTCGCGAAGGACTGGAAGGCCGTCTCGAAGCCCGCCGTCTGGTCCTCGTTGAGCTTGCGGGCGGTGATCGAGGGGTCCAGCGCGCCGTCCAGGACCATACGGCCCACCCGCTGCGGGTACAGACCCGCGTACGTCGCTCCCAGGAAGGTCCCGTACGACGCTCCCACGTAGTTCAGCTTCTGGTCGCCCAGAACCGCACGCAAGATGTCCATGTCACGGGCCGCCTCGACCGTGGAGACATGACGCAGCACCTTGGGCGAGTGCCGGGCACACCCCACGGCGAACTTCTTGTAGGCGTCGACCAGTTCGGCCGTCTCCCGTGTGTTGTCGGGCGTCATGTCCGTCTTCGTGAACGCGTCCATCTCCGGGCCGCTGAGACATTCGACCGGCTCACTGCGGGCCACTCCGCGCGGGTCGACCGCGACCATGTCGTAACGGGCGCGGACCTGCGCCGGGTAGCCGAGCCCCGCGTACGACTGCAGGTATCCGACCGCCGAGCCGCCCGGACCACCCGGGTTGACCAGGAGCGAGCCGATCCGCTTCCCCGGACCTGTGGCCTTCTTGCGGGCCACGGCCAGTTTGATGGCGCCCGAGGCCGGGTCGTCGTAGTCGAGCGGCACCTTCATCGTGGTGCATTCGAAGCCGGGCGCACCGCAGGAGCGCCAGGCCGGCTTCTGCTCGTAGTACGGCGTCAGCGTCGCGGGCGTGGTGCGGGGCAGTGGGGTCAGCACCGCCTCCGCCGTCGTCGGTGCCGACGCCGTCGTGGTGAGACTCTCCGTGGAGCAGGCGGAGACGAGCAGCGTCGCGGCGGCCAGCAGCATGCCGCCCCTGCGGAGGGGCCTGAGGATGCGCCTGAAGTACATTCCGCGAGCGTAACCTCGCGTGCTCGATTGATCACCTTGAGTGGCATACGCGCCTCGTACGAGTGACATCGTCAACCCCGCACACTCCGTGCCCTGAGGACCTGGCCCCGTCTGCCCGCCCTGCCGCGTCCCGACGGTCGCGTCAGACCGAACGCCGTATCCCGACGGTCGCGTCAGCCCGCGCGCAGCGCCATCGTCATCGCCTCCACCGCCAGCAGCGGCGCCACATTGCGGTCGAGGGCCTCGCGGCACGCGGCGATGGCGTCGATCCGGCGCAGGGTCGCCTCCGGCGAGCCGCCGCGGGCCAGTCTCTCCAGCACATCCCCGGAATCCGCGTTGGCGATGGCCAGGCGGGAGCCGAGCTGGAGGGCGAGGACGTCGCGGTAGAAGCCCGTGAGGTCGATGAGCGCCAGGTCCAGGCTGTCGCGCTGGGTGCGCGTTCTGCGGCGCTTCTGCCGGTCCTCCAGCTCCTTCATGACGCCCGCGGTGCCGCGCGGCATGCGGCCGCCCTGCGCCGCGCCGAGGGCGGTCTTCAACTCCTCGGTCTCCTTCACGTCGACCTCCTCGGCGAGCTGCTTCGCGTCCTCCGACGCGGTGTCGACCAGCTCCTGGGCCGCCCTGAGACAACTTCCGACGTCGTCGACCCGGAGGGGGAGCCTGAGGACGGCGGCCCGGCGCTCACGGGCACGCGGATCCGTGGCGAGGCGCCGGGCCCGCCCGATGTGCCCCTGGGTCGCGCTCGCGGCGGCCGCGGCGACAACGGGGTCGATGCCGTCACGCCGTACGAGGATGTCGGCGACCGCTTCCACCGGTGGCGTGCGCAGGGTCAGCAGGCGGCAGCGGGAGCGGATGGTGGGCAGGACGTCCTCGATGGAGGGCGCGCACAGCAGCCAGACCGTACGCGGCGCCGGCTCCTCGACGGCCTTCAGCAGCACATTGCCCGCACCCTCCGTCAGCCGGTCCGCGTCCTCCAGGACGATGACCTGCCAGCGGCCGACGGCGGGCGACATCTGGGCGCGGCGGACCAGGTCACGGGTCTCCTTCACACCGATGGAGAGGAGGTCGGTGCGGACGATCTGCACATCGGCATGCGTCCCGATCAGGCTGGTGTGGCAGCCGTCGCAGAAGCCGCAGCCCGGGACTCCGCCCAGCGCGCGGTCGGGGCTCACGCACTGAAGCGCCGCGGCGAAGGCGCGCGCCGCGGTGGAACGGCCGGAGCCGGGCGGGCCGGTGAACAGCCAGGCGTGGGTCATCCTGGACGCCTCGGGGGGCGGGGTGGCCCCGGCGACCGCCGTGACCAGGGCGTCGGCGTCACGCGCGGCGGCGGCGAGCTGCTCGCTCACCTTGTCCTGGCCCACCAGGTCGTCCCATACGGGCACGGGGCACCGCCCTTTCGTCGCACTTTGCCTTGCCGCGTCCATTGTGCGGGTCGCCACTGACAACGGGCCCCGGACCGGGGATCACCCGGCGGAGGCCGTGGCGCTCGGCGATCCCGTCCGGCCCGCGCCGGCCGAGCGCAGTCGATATCGGCTGATCACGACCGATCACGGCCACCAGCCTCACCGATCGCGACCACCGCACCCCCGGCGGATCGTCCCCGCCGGGCTCCCGGGCTCCCGGGCTCACGGGCTCACGAGGACCGCACCCGGCGGTCACCCCACCCGCTCCCGCGGCGATGACCGCCCCGGACAGCGGCGGCCACCGCCCTGGATTCAGCGACGATTCCCGCCGCGTCCCTCGCGTCCGCGTCCGTCACGCCCCTCGTCCGCTTCGTCGTCGTCCCGCGGGCCCAGCAGCTCGTCCGCGAGGGTCGGGAGATCGTCGAGCGGTGTCTCCTCGGCCCAGTCGGGACGCGGGCGGCGGCGGGGCGTGCCCGAGGCGTCCACCTGGGGCAACTCGCGGGTACGGTCGACCCCGTCGTCGGGCCGCTGCGCCGCCTGCCGCTCGTCCCGGAAGAAGCCCGGGGGCACCCGGCCGGCGGGGTCCCCGGCCGCATCCCTACCGCTGCCGCTGCCCCTGTCCCTGTTCGAGCCCCTGTCCGAGCCCCTGTCCGAGTCCGAGTCCCTGTCCCGTACGGGAGGCAGAACCGCCGTCTCGTCGGCCGCGCGGGGGGTCACCGGCGGCAGGACGGCCGTCTCGTCCGTGGCTCGCCCGACCGGCGGCAGCACCGTCGTCCGCTCCGCGGTGTCCTCCGGCACGGGCGGCTTCGGCAGCTTGGCCGTCTCCTCGGAGTCGGACCGGGAACCGCGGTTGCCCCTGTCCCGCACCGGCGACAGCACCGCGGTGTCGTCCACGGCACCACCCGACGCGTTCGGGGGCGCGACGACCGGCGTGGGCACGGTCGTCTCGTTGTCGGACCGGGTGCCGGTGCCGGCCGGAGCGGCAGCCCGCGCCGAGGCCGGAGTCGTGGTCGGAGCGGATGCCGATGGCGTGGCGGATGCCGAAGCCCCCGCGGACGGGGCGGCCCCGGTGGAAGGAGCAGCCCCGGTGGAAGGCGAGGACGCCGCCGCGCTCGCCGCGGCTGCGGCCGCGGCCGAAGCGGCCGCCGTCTCCGCCGCGGCGCGCCGTGCCCGCTCCGCGCGCAGCAGCGCCTCCTCGGCCTTGCGCTGCTTCTCCAGACGCCGGGTCTCCGCCTCGGCGCGCAGCCGGGCCTCCTCCTCGGCCTGCTTGCGCAGCCGTTCCTGCTCGGCGGCCCTGACCTTCTCCTCGGCCAGCAGACGGGCCCGCTCCTCCTCGGCCCGGCGGCGGGCGTCCTCGGCACGCTGCCGGGCCTCCTCCGCCTGCCGCTCCGCCTCGCGACGCTGGGCCTCCTCCAGCTCGCGCTGCTTGCGTTCCTCTTCCTCCGCGCGCAACCGGGCGAGCTGTTCCTGGCGCTCGCGCTCCTGGCGCTCCTCCTCGGCCTTGCGGGCGGCCTCTTCCTCGGCCTTGCGCCGGGCCTCCTCCTCGGCCGCCTTGCGCGCCTCCTCCTGGGCCTTCACCTCGGCCTCGGAGAGGGGCAGCATCACGTCGAGACGGTGCCGGACGACAGTGGTGACCGCCTCGGGCTCCTGCGCGGCGTCGACGACCAGGTAGCGGCCGGGGTCGGCCGCGGCCAGCGTCAGGAAACCGGACCGTACGCGCGTGTGGAACTCGACGGGCTCCGATTCCAGCCGGTCCGGCGCCTCCGTGAACCGCTCGCGCGCCGCCTCCGGGGAGACGTCGAGGAGGACCGTGAGGTGCGGCACCAGTCCGTCGGTCGCCCACCGGTTGATGCGGGCGATCTCGGTCGGCGACAGGTCGCGGCCCGCGCCCTGGTAGGCGACCGAGGAGTCGATGTAGCGGTCGGAGATGACGACGGCACCACGCTCCAGAGCGGGCCGCACCACGGTGTCCACGTGCTCCGCGCGGTCGGCGGCGTACAGCAGCGCCTCCGCGCGGTGCGACAGACCCGCCGACGAGACGTCCAGCAGGATGGACCGCAGCCGCTTGCCGACCGGTGTGGCACCGGGCTCGCGGGTCACCACGACCTCGTGGCCCTTGGCCCGGATCCACTCGGCGAGCGCCTCGGCCTGGGTCGACTTCCCGGCCCCGTCACCGCCCTCCAGGGCGATGAAGAACCCGTTCCCGGCGGGCGTCGGCAGCGGGTCGTCGCCGCCGCGCAGCGCGTCCAGCAGGTCATGGCGCAGCGGCACGCCCGCGCGGTCGTCGACCTTGGCGAGCACCAGGGCGGCGACGGGCAGCAGCAGGGCGCCCACCAGCATCAGGGTGAAGGCGGCGCCGCCGTGCGCGAACACGAACTTGCCGTTCTCCAGGCGGTGCGGTCCGATCGCCGCGGCCACCAGGGGTGCCAGCAGGACGCCGAGCGCCACGGAGACCCGTACGACCGCGTGCAGGTGTTCGGTGGTGCGCGGCCGCCGGTACTCCTCGGTCTCCTGGTCGAGCAGCGCGTGCCCGGTGTTCGCGGCGACACCCGCGCCGGCGCCGGCGAGGGCGACGATCAGCAGCACGCTGGTGACATCCGGGACCAGTCCGGCGGCCAGCAAGGCGATACCGGTGAAGGCGATCGCGAGGGAGAGCAGCCGGCGGCGGGACAGCGAAGGCAGCACCTTGGCGGCGTTGCGGATACCGACGACGACGCCGCCGGTCAGCGCCAGCACCAGCAGCCCGTACATGACCGGTCCGCCGCCCAGGTCCTTGGCCTGCAGCACGGAGACCGCGACGGCGGCCGCGATCGCCGCGGCGACCGCCGCGCAGGCGAGCACCAGGAGCGGGATCACGCCGGTACGGCCCTTGTCGACACCGGTGCCCGTCCTGGGCCGACGCAGGCCTTCCAGGGGCGAGCGGGCGCGGGGGGTGCGGGTGTCGGGCAGTTCGAGGAACGTGAGCACGGAGAGCGAGGCGGCGAACAGCCCGGCGGCGACGTACGAGGCGAGCGCC
This sequence comes from Streptomyces sp. NPDC005195, assembly GCF_040608315.1. NCBI lineage: Bacteria > Bacillati > Actinomycetota > Actinomycetes > Kitasatosporales > Streptomycetaceae > Streptomyces > Streptomyces sp. NPDC005195. The sequence continues at coordinate 321,927 of NZ_JBEXHZ010000004.1, read as the reverse complement.
CCCTGATGCTGGTCGAACCAGGCGATCCCGGCCCCCAGCAGGTTGTTGACAAGAGACACCACGACGAGCGCCGCGGCCGCGAGCGGCACCGCCACGAACGCGGTGCGCAGGGACAGGCGCCGCAGCGCGTCCATGTGGTCCGGCAGCGGGCGCACGGTGGCGCCCTCCAGGGGCGGCGCCGGCAGCAGCGCGGGGGCCGCGCCCTCCCGGCTCACCGTCCAGAAGCGCTCGGCCACACCGGTCACGAACGCGACGACCAGGAGGATGGCGAGGGCGTCGTCCGGTGTCCAGTCGATCCACAGGGGCGCGACGATCAGCAGCAGGGTGCGCAGGCCGTCGGCGCCGACCATGGTCCAGCGCCTGTCGAGCGGGCCGTCCTTCGACGTCAGCGAGGTGAGCGGGCCCAACAGGACCGCTCCGAAGAGCAGCGTCGCGAGCACACGCGCCGCGAAGACCGCGGACACCGCGAGGGCCACGCCGCGGTAGCCACCGCCGAAGGAACCCTCCGCGACCGCCGCCTGGAGGACGAGAACGACCAGCACAAGCAGGGCCAGGGCGTCGGCCACACTCCCTACGAGGTGGGCGCCCCACAGGCGTTTCAGCTGCGGCTGGCGCAGCAGCGCGCGCACGGCGCGCTCGCGCGAATCCGCGACCAGGGCGTCGTCGGGGGCCGGAGTGTGGGCCGTAGGCTGCTCGGCTCGCGTCATCCTGTAAGCCTATCGGGACCCACTGACTGTCCGAAGGGGTGCCCGAACATGTGGACGCCCCCACACCGGAAGGTACGGGGGCGTCCACATCTGCCGGGCGGTACCGGCCCGGCCTCAGCTCTCGGAACCGGCCGTCTTCTTGGCGGCGGTCTTCTTGGCGGGCGCCTTCTTGGCGGCCGTACTCGACGTCGTCGTCTTCTTCGCGGCGGCCTTCTTGGCAGGGGCCTTCTTGGTGGCCGTCTTCTTGGCGACGGCCTTCTTCGCGGTCTTCTTGGCCGGCGCCTTGGCACGCTTCTCGGCGAGCAGCTCGAAGCCGCGCTCCGGAGTGATGTCCTCGACACTGTCGCCGGACCGCAGGGTCGCGTTGGTCTCGCCGTCGGTCACGTACGGCCCGAAACGGCCGTCCTTGACGACGACGGGCTTCGCGCTGACCGGGTCCTCGCCCAGCTCCTTCAGCGGCGGCTTGGCGGCCGCACGGCCCCGCTGCTTGGGCTGGGAGTAGATCTCCAGCGCCTCTTCGAGCGTGATGGTGAAGAGCTGGTCCTCGGTCTGGAGGGAGCGCGAGTCCGTGCCCTTCTTCAGGTACGGCCCGTAGCGCCCGTTCTGCGAGGTGATCTCCACGCCCTCGGCGTCCTTGCCGACGACGCGCGGCAGGGACATCAGTTTGAGGGCGTCCTGAAGGGTCACCGTGTCCAGCGTCATGGACTTGAAGAGGGACGCGGTGCGCGGTTTGACGGCGTTCTTGCCCGTCTTCGGGGTGCCCTCGGGAAGTACCTCGGTGACGTACGGGCCGTAGCGGCCGTCCCGCGCGATGATCTCGTGGCCCGACTCGGGGTCGGTGCCGAGTTCGAAGTCGCCGCTGGGCTTGGCGAGCAGTTCCTCCGCCAGTTCCACGGAGAGCTCGTCCGGGGCCAGCTCCTCGGGCACGTCGGCGCGCTGGTGGTTCTCGGAGTCCTTCTCGCCGCGCTCGACGTACGGGCCGTAGCGGCCGACGCGGAGCACGATGTCGTTGCCGACGGGGAAGGACGACACCTCGCGGGCGTCGATGGCGCCCAGGTCGGTGACGAGCTCCTTGAGACCGCCCAGGTGGTCGCCGTCGCCGTTGCCCGCCTCGGCGGCACCGGTGGCCTCGCCCTCGCCGAAGTAGAAGCGCCTGAGCCACGGCACGGCACGGGCCTCGCCCCGCGCGATGCGGTCGAGGTCGTCCTCCATCTTGGCGGTGAAGTCGTAGTCGACGAGCCGCCCGAAGTGCTTCTCCAGGAGGTTGACGACGGCGAAGCTCAGGAAGGACGGCACCAGGGCGGTGCCCTTCTTGAAGACGTAGCCGCGGTCGAGGATCGTGCCGATGATCGACGCGTACGTCGACGGGCGGCCGATCTCGCGCTCTTCGAGCTCCTTGACCAGCGAGGCCTCGGTGTAGCGGGCCGGAGGCTTGGTGGAGTGGCCGTCCACCGTGATCTCCTCGGCGGACAGCGGGTCGCCCTCGCCGACCTGGGGGAGACGGCTCTCGCGGTCGTCGAGTTCGGCGTTCGGGTCGTCCGCGCCTTCGACGTAGGCCTTGAGGAAGCCGTGGAAGGTGATCGTCTTGCCGGACGCGCTGAACTCGGCGTCGCGGCCGTCGGCGGCGGTGCCGGCGATCTTCACCGTGACGGAGTTGCCGACCGCGTCCTTCATCTGGGAGGCGACGGTCCGCTTCCAGATCAGCTCGTACAGCTTGAACTGGTCGCCGGTCAGACCCGTCTCGGCCGGGGTGCGGAAACGATCACCCGAGGGGCGGATCGCCTCGTGCGCCTCCTGCGCGTTCTTGACCTTTCCGGCGTACGTGCGCGGCTGGGCCGGCAGGTAGTCGGCGCCGTACAGCTGCGTGACCTGGGTGCGGGCGGCGGTGATGGCCGTCTCCGAGAGGGTCGTGGAGTCCGTACGCATGTACGTGATGAAGCCGTTCTCGTACAGCTTCTGGGCCACCTGCATGGTGGCCTTCGCGCCGAAGCCGAGCTTGCGCGAGGCCTCCTGCTGGAGCGTCGTCGTGCGGAACGGCGCGTACGGCGAACGGCGGTAGGGCTTGGACTCGACCGAGCGGACCGAGAAGTCCGTGTTCTCCAGGGCGGCGGCGAGCGCGCGGGCGTTCGCCTCGTCCAGATGGAGTGTGTTGGCGCCCTTCGACTGGCCGAGCGAGTCGAAGTCGCGGCCCTGGGCGACGCGCTTGCCGTCGACCGCGGTCAGGCGGGCGACCAGGGCGGACGGGTCGGAGGCGTCCCCACGGCGGCCGGTGCCGAAGGTGCCGGTCAGGTCCCAGTACTCGGCGGACCGGAAGGCGATGCGCTCGCGCTCCCGCTCGACGACGAGGCGGGTCGCCACGGACTGGACACGGCCAGCCGACAGGCGCGGCATGACCTTCTTCCACAGGACCGGTGAGACCTCGTAGCCGTAGAGGCGGTCCAGGATGCGGCGGGTCTCCTGGGCGTCGACCATGCGCTGGTTGAGCTCGCGCGGATTGGCGACAGCGCTGCGGATCGCGTCCTTGGTGATCTCGTGGAAGACCATCCGGTGGACGGGAACCTTGGGCTTCAGCACCTCCAGGAGGTGCCACGCGATGGCTTCGCCCTCGCGGTCCTCATCGGTGGCGAGGAAGAGCTCGTCGGAGTCGCGCAGCAGGTCCTTGAGCTTCTTGACCTGGGCTTTCTTGTCGGCGTTGACCACGTAGATGGGCTGGAAGTCGTTCTCGACGTCCACTCCGAGGCGGCGCACCTCGCCGGTGTACTCCTCCGGCACCTCCGCCGCGCCGTTGGGGAGGTCGCGGATGTGCCCGACGCTCGCTTCGACGACATAGCCGGGGCCGAGATAGCCCTTGATCGTCTTCGCTTTGGCAGGCGACTCGACGATGACGAGTCGGCGGCCGCCGTGTGCGGTGTCGCTGGTCGGGGACAACTTCGCTCTTCTCTCCGGTCGACGCAGGGGGTCTCCCCAGGCCTGGGTCCCGGGGGTCGGGTCGTGCTGACGCTGCGGAGTGTGACGGTACATCCCGCCCCCGTGTCAAACGGGAAAAGCCCGCAACGGCCACTCGAACGGTAACCCGACTACCGCCATTCCTGCCGCCCGGAGTACGCAGCCGCCCTTTCGGCCCTAACCGGAGCGTGACCCCCCGGTTACCGGGGGTCGGGCCCTCACACGCGCGTGAAACACCACATCCCGAGTGCCAGCGCACCCGCTCCGGCAACGCTCGCGACCGTCGCCGATGCGACGCGGTTCACACCGACGGCGATGGGCTCACCCTGCCGCAGCCGCACCACCGTCCACGCCAGCAGCGCGCCTCCGAACAGGGCGAACACCGTGCCCACGAAGATCGCCGGTCCACTTTCCATCGATATGCCCTTCCGCCCCGAGTCCTAGGGTCGGGACGTTGGCACGCCGCGGAAGCGACTGTGCGAATCTGCGGTGAACGCAGGGCGGACGGCACCCCATCGGCGGGCCCGGACGGCTCGGACCGTGCCCCGGTGCGGGCGCCCTCCGGGGCGTCCTCGGGTGGCTGGAGCGATCCGCCGGGCGCGTGAGTGTGGTGAATTCGTCGTTCGCCGTTCCCGGCGCTCACCCTCACCGACCGGCTCACCCCCGCCGGCCGGCCTGTCGCGGGTCCGTGGACGCGCCCGCTCCCCCGGCCGGCCGGGGACACACCCGCGCGTGGATCGCCCGGAACGTCCGGCGCCGGACGTATGTTGGCCGAATTCGCATCCCGGTCAAGGCCAGGCCCCCGGTGAGGGTCCTGGCGGGGGACCCTTGGAGGACGGTCCTGACGGGAAGCCCCGGAGGAGGATCTCGACCGGGGCCCCGGGGGCAGGATCCGAGACGGTGCCCGACAGGGCATCCGGTGCCCGGCGGAGCGTCCGATCCCCCGGAGCGTCGGGTGCCCTACGGAGCGTCGGGTGCCCGACGGAGCTTCCGGTGCCCGGTGGTGCGCGTGCCGGTGGCCACCGTCAGGCGCGTCCCTCGTCACTCCGCGAGCTCGAGGAACCCCTGTTCCACCAGCAGCCGGATCTGGCCGGGTGTCCGGTCGCGCAGCAACACCGGGTCCTCGCCGACCAGTTGGGCGATGGCGTCGAGAATCCGCCCGGCGCTCAGCGTGCCGTCGCACACGCCCGCGAAGCCCGCGCCGACCGTGTCCACCTTGGTGGCGCGCCGCATCCCGCGGTTCTGGCGCAGCACCACGTGTTCCGGGTCCTCGGCGCCGGGCAGCCCGACCTGCTCCTGGACCACCTCGGCGGTGAGCCTGAAGTGCCCCGCGAGCAACGCCGCGTCGTCACTGGCCCGCAGGAAGTCGACACGGGCGAAGTGCGCGCGCACGGTGTCTCCGAGCGGCTGTTCGACGGGGTGCGGCCACTCCTCGACGGTGATCGAGGGCTCGGCGGCCGCCGTTCTGCGCAACGTGATCCACCCGAAGCCGACCGCCTTGACCTTGCGCGCCTCGAACTCGTCCAGCCACGCGTCGTACCGTGCCTGGTACTCGGCCGGGTCGGAACGGTGGTCGCCCGCGTCGCGCAGCCACAACTCCGCGTACTGCGTGATGTCCTGGACCTCGCGCTGCACGATCCACGCGTCACAGCCGCGCGGCACCCAGGAGCGCAGCCGGTCCTGCCAGTCCTCGCCCTCCACGTGCTGCCAGTTGGCCAGGAACTGCGCGTATCCCCCTTCGTTCAGCCGGTCCCCCGCCTGCTGAACGAGCGTGCGGCACAGATCGTCCCCGCCCATGCCGCCGTCGCGGTAGGTGAGGCGGGCGTCGGGCGAGATCACGAAGGGCGGGTTGGAGACGATCAGGTCGTACGTCTCGTCGTCCGCGACCGGCTCGAAGAGCGAGCCCTCGCGCAGATCGGCCGCCGGGGCGCCGGACAGCGCCAGGGTGAGCGCGGTGATGTGCAACGCGCGCGGGTTGAGGTCGGTCGCGGTCACACGGGTGGCGTGCTGGACCGCGTGCAGGGCCTGGATGCCGGAGCCGGTGCCGAGATCGAGCGCGGCGGCGACGGGCTCGCGGACCGTGATGCCGGCCAGGGTCGTGGACGCGCCGCCCACACCGAGGACGACGCCTTCCTCACGGCTTCCGATGCCGCCCGCGCCGCCGACGGCGCACCCGAGGTCGGACACGATGAACCAGTCCTCGCCGGCCGGTCCCCCGTACGGCCGGACGTCCACCGTCGCGGTGACCTCGTCCCCGCCCACCCGGGTGAGCCAGCCGCTCTCCAGGCAGTCCTCCACCGGCAGCACGTCCGTCACGCGCGCGTGCGGCACGGGCTGCTGCAGCAGGAACAGCCGGACGAGCGCCTCCAGCGGTGTGTCCCCGCGGGTCGCCCGGAGCGCGGGGACGGTCTCGCTGCGCGCCAGGGCCGCGTAGGCGGGTGCGCCGAGCAGGTCGAGCATTCCGTCGGCGGTGAACGAGGCGCCGAGCAGGGCGTCCCGCAGCCGAGCGGCGACGTCGACGCGGTCGGACGAGGGCAACGGTGACAGGCTGGTGTGACTCACATCCCCCATTGTGTCCGCTCCCGCCGACCGGCACGCACTCCTGTGGACAGCGGCACGCACTCCTGTGGACAGCCTCCTGTGGACAGCGGCGCGCACCCCTGTGGACACCCATGCCGGGGACCCGGTACGCGGGCGTACCGGGTCCTGGTCCGGACGTGTGTCGGATCCCCGCCGGGCTGGCGGCCGCGCGCCGGCCCGCCGCTCAGCCCTGGGCCGCCGAGGGCGACGACGCCGACTTGCAGCTCGCCTGCTTCGCCATCGCCTTGCCCACGTCGCCCTCCTCCAGCTTCTTCAGCGCGTCGTTGCCGCTCTGGCTCAGCTTGGCGAGCTGCGTCGCGATGCCCTTGAGGCCGTCCGCGAACTTCGCCTGGTCCTTCGTGTCGAGCCCGTCGACCTGCTTCTTGAGGGCGGCGTAGGACGCGGAGATGCCGTTGAGTTCCTTCACGGCGTCCGTCTGCTTCTTCTTGCCGTCGGTGACGTCGGGCGCGCCGGCGCCGTCGACGGCGGCGCCGATCGCCTTGTAGGCGTCGGACATGTCCTGGAAGGCCTGCGCGTCCGTCTTCCGGACGGCGTCCGGCGCGCTGTTGTCCGAGGTCTCCTTCTGGATCGCGGCGTTGGCGGCCTCGATCTTCTTGGCCTGCGGCTGCACCGCGTCACAGACCTGCTTGGCCCAGGAGTTCAGCTTGTCGTCGTTGCCGTTGTCGCTGCTGCATCCCGACAGCGCCAGTGCCAGTACCGCACCGCCGGACAGTACGGCCGTGAGCTTCTTGTTCACCGGATTGGTCCCTTCCATGGCTCTCGGCCCCGGAACATACACGCCATCCGGGCGACATCCGCGGGCCGTGCGACCGGTTCACCCATTATTAGGGCCATTTGCACCAAGCGAGAGAAGGCTCACGGCGAGGGTGTGAACACACACAAGGCGGGCGGGCGGCGTATCAAAACGCGCCGCCCGCCCGCCCGTTGGCCAGTACCTGACCAGATGGAGAACCCTGGAGCTACGAAACCACCGCCGCATCCGGCGACTTGGAGACCCGTTCCGCGTCCTCCTCGTCGCCCACGGCGATCCCGCGTCGCTTCGAGATGTACACCGCGACCACGATCACGAGCAGCGAGAGCACCGCGATCAGGAAGCGCAGAGCGAGGTTCTTGTCGTCGCCGTACGAGAACCTGACGACCGCCGGCGCGATCAGCAGCGCCACCAGGTTCATCACCTTCAGAAGCGGGTTGATCGCCGGTCCCGCGGTGTCCTTGAAGGGGTCACCGACGGTGTCGCCGATCACCGTGGCGGCGTGCGCCTCGCTGCCCTTGCCGCCGTGGTGACCGTCCTCCACGAGTTTCTTCGCGTTGTCCCACGCGCCGCCGGAGTTGGCGAGGAAGACGGCCATCAGGGTGCCGGTGCCGATCGCTCCCGCGAGATACGAGCCGAGCGCGCCGACACCGAGGGTGAAGCCGATGGCGATGGGCGCCAGGACGGCGAGCAGACCCGGGGTGGCCAGCTCCCGCAGGGCGTCCTTGGTGCAGATGTCGACGACCCGCCCGTATTCGGGCTTCTCCGTGTAGTCCATGATCCCGGGGTGCTCGCGGAACTGCCGCCGCACCTCGTAGACCACGGCCCCCGCGGAGCGCGACACGGCGTTGATCGCGAGGCCCGAGAAGAGGAACACGACGGCCGCGCCGGCGATCAGGCCCACCAGGTTGTTGGGCTGGGAGATGTCCATCATCAGGTTCAACGGCGCGCCGGGCCCGGAGACCTTCTCGCCCACGTCGTTCGCGGCCGACAGGATCGCGTCCCGGTAGGACCCGAAGAGCGCCGAGGCGGCGAGGACGGCCGTGGCGATGGCGATGCCCTTGGTGATGGCCTTGGTGGTGTTGCCCACCGCGTCCAGGTCGGTGAGCACCTGGGCGCCCGCGCCCGTGACGTCGCCGGACATCTCCGCGATGCCCTGGGCGTTGTCGGAGACCGGGCCGAAGGTGTCCATGGCGACGATGACACCGACCGTGGTGAGCAGGCCGGTCCCGGCGAGCGCCACGGCGAAGAGCGCCAGCGTGATGGACGCGCCGCCGAGCAGGAAGGCCCCGTACACGCCGAGGCCGATCAGCAGGGCGGTGTAGACGGCCGATTCGAGACCGATGGAGATACCGGCGAGGACGACGGTGGCCGCACCGGTGAGCGAGCTCTTGCCGATGTCCCGTACGGGACGACGGGTGGTCTCCGTGAAGTAGCCGGTCAGCTGCTGGATCAGCGCGGCCAGCACGATGCCGATCGCGACGGCCACCAGCGCGAGGATCCGCGGATCGCCGCTCTTCGCCTTGATCGCCGCGTCCGTGACGCCGTCCAGGCCGGAGTACTTCCCCGGCAGGTAGACGAAGACGGCCACCGCGACCAGCACCAGCGAGATCACCGCGGAGACGAAGAAGCCACGGTTGATCGCGGACATGCCGCTGCGGTCGGAACGGCGTGGTGCCACCGCGAAGATGCCGACCATGGCCGTGAGGACGCCGATCGCGGGCACGATCAGCGGGAAAGCGAGCCCGGAGTCGCCGAACGCCGCCTTGCCGAGGATCAGCGCGGCGACGAGCGTGACGGCGTACGACTCGAAGAGGTCCGCGGCCATGCCGGCGCAGTCACCGACGTTGTCACCGACGTTGTCGGCGATGGTCGCGGCGTTGCGCGGGTCGTCCTCCGGGATGCCCTGCTCGACCTTGCCGACCAGGTCGGCGCCGACGTCGGCGGCCTTGGTGAAGATGCCGCCGCCGACACGCATGAACATGGCGATCAGCGCGGCGCCGAGTCCGAATCCCTCCAGGACCTTCGGCGCGTCGGCCGCGTAGACCAGCACCACACAGGAGGCGCCCAGCAGACCGAGCCCCACCGTGAACATGCCGACGACGCCGCCCGTACGGAATGCGATCTTCATGGCTTTGTGCGAGACGGCGGTGAGATCCTTTTCGGGTTCCCCCGCGGCCGGAGTCGCTTCCCGTGCCGCGGCGGCCACGCGGACATTGCTCCGGACGGCGAGCCACATGCCGATATATCCGGTGGTCGCCGAGAACACCGCGCCGATCAAGAAGAAGATCGATCTTCCCGCGCGCTGATTCCAGTCGTCCGCGGGCAGCAGCATGAGCAGGAAGAACACCACGGAGGCGAATACCGCCAGAGTGCGCAACTGCCGCCCCAGGTAGGCGTTCGCGCCTTCCTGGACCGCCGCCGCGATCTCCTTCATGCTGTCGGTGCCCTCGCCGGCCGCGAGCACTTGCCGTACCAGGACCCCGGCGACCGCCAGGGCCGCCAGCGCGACGACGCCGATGACCATCACGATCATGCGGTTGTCGTCGGTCAGGACTGCGGCTGCGAAGGTTGTGGGATGGTCAAACTGATGAGGGGTAGAAAGCCCCGCCATTCGTCCTCCTTGACGCCTGTGCTGAGCTCAAGATGTGGACGGATTGTAGGTACCGGGACCTGATCAAAACAGTACGCGGTAAACGGAATTTGCCTTCACATCCCCGTCAGCAAATGATCGACGGGTGTTCACAGAACCCAAAAGAGGTAATGCCCCAAAAGCGTTGACCCTTGATCAAATAATCGCGTGATTGATCGTGAACCAATTCACGAAAGGCCCGCGCAGTCATCTCACCTGCCCGGGAGCAAGAAAAAGGGCCCTGCGAGGCAGGGCCCTTCGTGTGATGAGTGTGTCTTGTACGTGTCCTGCTACGAGGGGGACATCAGGGAACGAGCGTGACCGGCGGCGTGGTCGGCCAGCTCATCCTGATCAGTCCACCGTGCTCGTCGGCGCTGACTTCCACGTCGTCGACGAGGCCGCTGATGACCGCGAGGCCCATCTCGTCCTCCTCGGCGTCCGTGTCGGCATTGCCGGGAGAGGCTCCGGACACCGTCGCACCGAGCGCCGAACGCGGCGCCTCGTCGCCGACCTCGATGGAGAACTGCTTCTCCTCCTCGATCAGCGTCACCCGCACCGGCGCCGAGATGCCGCCGCTCTGGTGCAGTCCGACGGCACGGCTGCAGGCCTCGCCCACGGCGAGTCTGACCTCGTCGAGGACGGCCTCGTCCACTCCGGCCCTGCGCGCCACCGCTGCCGCCACCAGTCGGGCGGTCCTGACGTGCTCGGGCAGCGCGCTGAAGCGGAGCTCAACGGTGGCCATGCATCCCCCTCAACTACGGGCGTGCTGTCAGGGGGCCGGGCCGCCGAGGCCCAGTCCCCCTCCATTGCTTCTACCGTCTCGGACGCCACGCTCCCGTGGCGCCCCGTGACGGGGTCAGTCGGTGGCCGCTACCGCTTCCTCGACCGAGGTGTGGATGGGGAACACCTTGGTGAGACCGGTGATACGGAAGATCTTCAGAATGCGCTCCTGGTTGCAGACCAGTCGCAGCGAGCCCTCATGGGCACGCACACGCTTCAGGCCGCCCACCAAAACGCCGAGCCCGGTGGAGTCGAGGAAGTCCACGCCCTCCATGTCGACGACAAGATGGAAACTGCCGTCGTTCACCAGCTCGACCAGCTGCTCACGCAGCTTGGGCGCGGTATATACATCGATTTCGCCACCGCCCTCGACGACCGTACGATCGCCGACGGTACGGGTCGACAGGGACAGGTCCACGGATCCTCCAGCACCTTGCTATCGAGCGGTCGCCCGAAGGGACACCTCGGCAGAGCCCCCGGGACGGTTCGCCAGCCGCGATGGCATTCAATCACTTACCGGCAGGCGTGCACGACGCCTTGAGCCCATTGTCCGTCACGCCAGTGACACACTCGATGCCGATGGCCAAGAATCACCGATCCGATCGAACCTCGTCGGACACCGCTTCCCGCCCGTCTCCGGGCACGGTCCTGGGCCTGCTCGCCTCGGGGCCGAGCCGGGCTTCGCGCATCACTCATACGGAGCACTTGCCCCCGCGGGCGGGTCGCCATGCCGTATGGCCCGATCGGATCCGATCGGAGGTCGTCGCCGCCGTGCAGGCCGCGGGCATCGAGCACCCCTGGGCCCACCAGGCGCTCGCCGCCGAGCACGCCCTGGACGGCGAGTCCGTGATCGTCGCCACCGGCACGGCCTCAGGCAAGTCCCTGGCATACCTCGCGCCGGTCCTCACAGCCCTTCTGGACGGCTCCGAGGCGCCGAACGGCCGAGGGGCCACCGCGCTCTACCTGGCGCCCACAAAGGCCCTCGCAGCCGATCAGCGGCGTTCCGTGAAGGAACTTTCACAACCTCTGGGCAACGCCGTCCGCCCGGCCGTGTACGACGGCGACACCCCGTTCGAGGAACGCGAGTGGGTCCGCCAGTACGCCAACTACGTCCTGACCAACCCCGACATGCTGCATCGCGGGATACTTCCCTCCCACCCTCGCTGGGCCTCCTTCCTCCGTGCCCTGAAGTACGTCGTCATCGACGAGTGCCACACCTACCGTGGCGTCTTCGGCTCCCACGTCGCCCAGGTGCTGCGCCGACTGCGCCGCCTGTGCGCCCGCTACGGCTCCTCGCCCGTCTTCCTGCTGGCCTCCGCGACCGCCGCCGAACCCTCCGTCGCCGCCCGTCGCCTGACCGGCCTCCCGGTGGTCGAGGTCGCCGACGACGCCTCCCCGCGCGGCGAGCTGGTCTTCGCCCTCTGGGAACCCCCGCTCACCGAACTGCACGGCGAGAAGGGCGCGCCCGTCCGGCGTACCGCCACCGCCGAGACCGCCGACCTCCTGACGGACCTGACCGTCCAGGGCGTGCGCTCGGTCGCCTTCGTACGGTCCCGGCGCGGCGCCGAACTGATCGCGGTGATCGCCCAGGAGCGGCTGGCCGAGGTCGACCGCTCGCTCGTCCGGCGCGTGGCGGCGTACCGCGGCGGCTACCTCCCCGAAGAGCGCCGCGCCCTCGAACGCGCCCTGCACTCCGGAGAACTCCTCGGTCTCGCCGCCACCACCGCCCTCGAACTCGGCGTCGACGTCTCCGGACTGGACGCGGTCGTCATCGCCGGCTACCCGGGCACCCGAGCGTCCCTGTGGCAGCAGGCGGGCCGCGCCGGCCGCTCGGGGCAGGGCGCGCTCGCGATCCTCGTCGCCCGCGACGACCCGCTGGACACGTTCCTCGTCCACCACCCCGAAGCACTGTTCGACCAACCGGTGGAATCCACGGTCCTCGACCCCGACAACCCGTACGTCCTCGCCCCCCACCTGTGCGCCGCCGCCTCCGAGATCCCTCTCACGGACGAGGACCTGGAGCTGTTCGGGCCGGCCGCCGCGGATCTGCTCCCGCAACTGGAGGCCGCGAAACTGCTGCGCCGCCGGACGAAGGCCTGGCACTGGACACGCCGGGAGCGGGCCGCCGACCTGACCGACATCCGCGGCGAGGGCGGCAGCCCGGTGCAGATCGTCGAGGCCGGAACGGGGCGGCTGCTCGGCACGGTGGACGCCGGCGCCGCGCACACGACGGTGCACGAGGGCGCGGTCCATCTGCACCAGGGCCGTACGTACCTGGTGCAGCACCTGGACCTGGAGGACTCCGTCGCACTGGTCGAGGAGGCCAACCCGCCGTACTCGACGGTCGCCCGCGACACGACCGCCATCTCCGTCCTCGAGACGGACACCGAAATCCCCTGGGGCGAGGGCCGGTTGTGCTACGGCTCCGTCGAAGTCACCAACCAGGTCGTCTCCTTCCTGCGCCGTAGGGTCATCACCGGGGAAGTACTGGGTGAGTCGAAGCTCGACCTCCCTCCGCGCACACTCCGCACGCGTGCCGTGTGGTGGACGGTCACCGAGGATCAGCTGGACGCCGCCCGCATCGGTCCGGAGATCCTCGGCGGCGCCCTGCACGCCGCCGAACACGCGTCGATCGGCATGCTCCCGCTGTTCGCCACCTGCGACCGCTGGGACATCGGCGGCGTGTCCGTCCCGCTGCACCCCGACACCCTGCTGCCCACGGTGTTCGTCTACGACGGTCACCCCGGCGGCGCGGGCTTCGCCGAACGTGCCTTCCACACCGCCCGTGCCTGGCTCACCGCCACCCGTGAGGCCATCTCGTCCTGCGAGTGCGAGGCGGGCTGCCCGTCCTGCATCCAGTCCCCCAAGTGCGGCAACGGCAACGACCCGCTGCACAAACGGGGTGCCGTCCGGCTGCTCACCGAACTGCTGCGGGGAGCGCCGCCGGAGTAGCCGCCGGGTCGACCGGTGTGGCGGGGCCCGCTCTGGATCTGATCTCCGCGGCGAAGGGGCCCGCACCCGACACGGCCATGACGTCCGCGATCTCGCCCTCCACCGCGCACCGCGCCAGCCGGGCACGCTGGGCCCGGGCCACCCGGTCCGCCTCGGCGCAGGCCTCCGCGCTCCCGTCCCTCCAGTGGTCCGCGGCGGCGAGCGCGGCCAGGTCGGCCGCCCCCGCCGCGCGGTGGCGCACCACGACCGCCTGCCCCATGGCCAGGACCGCCCCGAAGACGGCACACAGCAGGGCGATCACCCCGACCGCCCACACGGTCGCCGACCCCCTGTCCGAGAAATCCGGGGACCGCGTCCGCCGCCTCACCCACACGGCAGCCCGTGTGGCCCGGAGCAGGGCGTGTGGAGAGCGGAGGAGGGCGCACGGAGGCCGGAGGAGGCCGCGCGGCCCGAGAAGGGTGTGCGGGGGCCCGAGGAGAGCGCGGGGCCGGAGAAGGGCGCGCAGAGGTCCTGAGAGGGTGCGCTGGGACCCTGCGGGGGTGCGCTGGCGCCCTGCGGGGGATCGCGTGAGCCCGCGCCGGTCACGCGGGGGTCGGAGGGCGTCGGGCATCGGCACGAGGCGGACGCGTCGCGCGCTATGACCTCGTGTCATCGCCGGTCACCCCCACGGTCTCCTCCGCCAGGGCCACGGCCTCGTCGCTCAGCTCCACGGACAGCGCGTCGGGCCCCGGCGCGTTCGCCGTGACCGTCACCCGGACCAGATCACCCGTCCGGCTCACCGTGACCCCGGCACCGCGCGGTGCCGCGCGGCGGGCGGTCGCCAGGACCGTGTCGGGCGGGTCCTGGCGGGCCGCCGCGCGGGCGCCCGCCCTCGCCGCGTCCACGCACTGGATCTGCGCGGACGCGGCGAGCAGGGCCCACACCAGCGCCATTCCGACGAGCACCAGCGAGGGCAGCACCACCGCGGCCTCGGCGGTCACGAATCCGCGGTCGCCGCACCGGACCGGGCCGGCCGCCACCGGCTCATGTCGGGACATTGAGCGCCCGCCCCACGATGTCCTGCAACTCCGCGCTGACCTGACCGCTCGTCACCACCTTGTAGAGCACGGCCGCGAAGGCCACCGCCGCGATGACACCCACCGCGTACTCGGAGGTGACCATTCCCGCGTCCCCGCGCGCCGCCAGGCCGCGCATCCATGCCCGTACCCGTACTCGTACCGTCCTGCGCATCTCAACCCCCGTGGGTTCGATCCTGCTGATCACTTGACTCGTGTCGTCACTCGACGCCTGTCGCCGGCCGTCCGGCCGGTCATCCACCACCTCCCAGCACCCCGTCCGCCAGCCCGATCACCACGGGCAGGACACCGATCGCGAGGAACGCGGGCAGGAAGCACAGCCCCACGGGCACGGTGACCATGACGGCCGCCCTGCGTGCCCGCGCCGTCGCGCTCCGCCCCCGTTCGGCGCGGGCCTCGGTGGCGAGTCGCCCGACCGGCACGGCCGCCGGCACCCCCGACTCGCCCGCCCGCTCCAGCAGCCGCGCCAGACCCCCGGCACCCGGTATCGACGCCAACCTCCGCCACGCGTCCGCCGGTTCGCCTCCGAGCCGCACCTCCGCGGCACCCCGGGCAAGCCGCTCCCCGACGGGCCCGCCGAGGGCCTCGCCCACGGCCCGGGCCGCCCCCACGGGATCCGCCCCCGCCGCGATGCAGGCCGCCACCAGGTCGGCGGCGAGCGGAAGCTGCCGGGCGGCCCGCGTCACGTCGTACTCCTCCACCCGCTCCGGCCCGCGCCTCCGGCGCCACCGAAGGATCCCGAGCCCGGCGACCAGTCCCGTCACGACCCCGGCCGGCCCTCCGACCAGCACCCAGCCGGCGCACACGGCGCCCACCGGCGGCAGCCACCTCAGGCCCGCGCCCCGGACGTCGAATCGCCGCCGCTGTGGCGGCCGCCGCGGGTCCAGCAACCCGGCCAGCCTCCTGCGCGCCCGCCGCTCGTACCGCGCCCTGCCGAACGCCCGCACCAGCCACCCGAGCGCCATCGCACCGCACCCGAGCATGCCCAGCCTGTGGACAATCTCCGCACTCATGCCGCCTCCGCTCCCTTCACGATGCGTAGCGCCCACCACAGCCCCACGCCCTCCAGCACCCCACCGACCAGCAGGCAACCCAGGCCCGGCCCGCTGTGCAGCAGCACGTGCAGCGGATCCGCGCCCAGCGCCGTGCCGAGCAACAGCCCCAGGACCGGCAGCCCCGCGAGCATCACCGCCGTCGACCGCGACCCCGCCAACTGGGCTCTCAGATCGGCCCGCTGGTCGCGCTCCGCGCACAGCGCCCCTTCCAGGCGGTCCAGCCCCGCCGCGAGACCCGCACCCCGGTCCACGGCCACCCGCCAGCACGCGGCGAGCCCCACCAGCCCCTCGGCCCCCGGCTGCCGTGCCGCGTCGGTCAGCGCGTCCGGCACGTCCCCGCCGAACCGCGCCGCGGCCAGTACCCCCGCCCGCCCCTCGCCGAGGCCGCCCGAGTCGTGCGCGGCGTTCAACAGCGCCTCGCCCGGCTGCCGTCCGGCCCGCACCTCACCGGCGAGGGCCCCGCACAGGGCGATCACCGCGTCGCCCCGGCGCTCCCGCTCCCGGTCCGCCTCCCCGGCCCGTCGTACCCGCCGGAACAACGGCACCCCGGCCGCGCCGAGGAGCAGCGGCACGACCGAGGCACCCAGCAGCGCGACCGCCAACCCGGCCACCAGCGACCACCCTTCGGGCCGCAGCCGCCCGCGCAGCCGCCGCCATCCGGCCCGCGCCCTCTCCCCCGCCGGTGGTCCGGCCGCCACCGCGCCGCCCGCACACAGCAGCCGCGCTCTGCGCGCCCCCGAGTTCCACCCGCCCATCAGCCAGGCGGCCGTCCCGGCGCACGCCATGGCTGCCCCCAGCGACATCCCGCCCGTCCCCGTCACCACGGTCCGCTCCCCTCGCTCCCCTCGCGGAGCAGCCCCCGCAGCCGCTCCCAACCCGGCTCGTACGCGAACGCCCGAGCGCCCCACCGCAGCGCGGGAACCGTCACCACCAGGCCCGACGGATCGCGCTCGAGGACGTGGACTTCGGCGATGCGCCGACGCCCCGCCCGGTCACGCGCGAGGTGCAGGACCACTGACAGCGCCGCCGCCAACTGGCTGTGCAGGGCGGCCCTGTCGAGCCCGGCGGCGGTACCCAGGGCCTCCAGGCGGGCCGGTACCTGCGCCGCCGCGTTCGCGTGCACCGTTCCGCACCCGCCCTCGTGGCCCGTGTTGAGCGCCGCCAGCAGCGAGACGACCTCCGGTCCGCGCACCTCACCGACGACCAGCCGGTCAGGTCGCATGCGCAGGGCCTGGCGGACCAGGTCCTGCAGTGCCACGAGCCCGGCGCCCTCCTGGTTGGCGGGCCGCCCCTCCAACCGGACCACATGGGGATGGTCGGGCCGCAGCTCCGCCGAGTCCTCGGCCAGCACGATCCGCTCCCCCGGGCCGACCAGCCCCAGCAGCGCGCTCAGCAGCGTCGTCTTTCCCGAGCCGGTGCCGCCGCTGATCAGGAAGGACAGCCGGGCCTCCAGCAGGGCCCGCAGCACCCGGTCGCCGCCGGGCGGCACCGTCCCGGCGGCCACCAGTTCGTCGAGCGTGAAAGCGCGCGGTCGTACGACACGCAGCGACAGGCAGGTGGAGCCGACGGCGACCGGTGGCAGTACCGCGTGCAGCCGGGTGCCGTCCGGAAGCCGGGCGTCGACCCAGGGCCGCGCGTCGTCGAGCCTCCGTCCGGCCACGGCCGCGAGGCGCTGTGCGAGGCGCCGCACGGCCGCCGCGTCCGGGAAGGCGACGGCCGTCAGTTCCAGTCCGCCGCCCCGGTCGACCCAGACCCGATCGGGCGCCGACACCAGGACGTCGGTGACCGACGGGTCGGCGAGCAGAGGTTCCAGAGGTCCACTGCCGACCAGTTCGGAGCGCAGCTGCCGGGCGGCTCCGAGGACTTCGGTGTCACCGAGGACGCGGCCCTGCGCGCGCAGGGCCTGCGCCACGCGTGCCGGTGTGGGCTCCGACCCGCTCTCGGCGAGCCACTGCCGTACACCGTCCAACAGCTCCGTTCGCCCTGTGTGCCCCATGTGCCCCACGGCTCCTGACGGTCCGGCCTTCCCGCCCTGCCCCAGGGACCCCGTGTCCCCTCGCGGGCCCGGTGGACGTCTCCGGGCTGGCGTGCCTGACAGTTCTGGCGGCCTTGGCGGCCCCGGCAGACCCGTAGGCCCTGTCCGCCCAAGCGGTTCCGTCCGTCGTGTCGGCCCTGTCGGATCCTCGGCTCGGCCCGGTGTCATGGCTCCGCCCAGGGCCGCGACTCGCCGCGTCCTCGCAACGGTGTCCCGGTTCACGCGACCCCGCCCTCCCCCGCCACGCGCTCCCAGAAGGCGGTGCAGAACCGGGCCAGCGGGCCCCGTACCGCTCCGCCGGGTGGCACACCGGAGTCCAGCGGCGGGGATTCGGCGGGCACTTCACCGACCAGTGGCAGCCCTAGCAGCCGGGCCACCTCGCGGTCGTCGAGACCCGGAGCGTAGGGACCCCGGACCGCCACCCGCAGATCCCGCAGGACCATGCCGACCGCGGACGCCACCCGGCCGGCCGCCGCGACCGCGCGCAGGTCGGCGGGGACCACCAACAGTCCGAGGTCGAGCTGGGCGAGGGCCTCCGCGACGCCGTCGTCGACACGGCGGGGCAGGTCGACGACCACCGCGCCGCCACGCCGTCTGGCCGCGGCCAGAACAGCGCGGACCGCTTGCGACGGGATGACGACGGAATCACCGCGATCCCAGCTGAGAACACGCAGCGCGTGCAGTTCGGGCAGGGACTCCTCCAGCGCGCCGCCGCCGACCCGGCCGCGGGAAGCGGCGAACGACGGCCAGCGCAGGCCCTCCACCGCCTCTCCGCCGAGCAGCACATCGAGTCCGCCACCCAGGGGATCGGCGTCCACGAGCAGGGTGCGGCGTCCCTCGCGCGCCGAGGTGACGGCGAGCGCGCAGGCCAGCGTGGACGCTCCCGCGCCGCCCCTACCGCCGATCACGCCCACCGTGAGCGCGGGCCGGCCCACGCCCTCGGCCACGTCGGCGATGCGGTCGACCAGCCACTGCTCACCGTCGGGCAGCATCAGGACATGGTCGGCGCCGATCTCCACGGCCCGCCGCCAGACGCCCGAGTCGTCCTGGTCCCGCCCGACCAGAACCACTCCGCGCCTGCGCACGGCCCCCCGCACCCGCCGCGCGGCGTCGTCGCCGACCAGCACCAGCGGTGCCGCCTCCCAGCCGCCTCCGCGCTCCGGCACACCGTGGTGCACCTCCGGCCTCGCACCCGCCGCCGCGCACAGGCGCAGCAGGTCATCGAGGAGTTCGACGTCCTCCGTGACGATCAATGGTCCGCCCTGCCGCCCGTCGGCGGCGGGCGGCACGTCGTGTGTGATGGCTCCCGCCACGATCTCCAGCCCCCTTCGCTGCTCCCTGCGCGGAGCCCGCAGCGTTCCCTGCGGACCCGCGATTCCCGCCCGTACGGAGAACCGGCGAGCGGCCTCCATATGAACGGCCGATACGAACCGGCCGAACGCGTCCCGCAAACGGAACCGGCCGTGAACTTGCCGCGAGGAACTCGCCGCGAGCGGGACGCGCTGGAATCACGGTGCAGCGATCCAGGAAATCGTGTGGATCTTGGTCGATAACTGTGGACAACTCAGTGGTTGTGAATATCGCCTTCACTCATACCGGAGACCTGTGCGCGACTTCCGCAGAGCAGCGCAACGGCTACACACAGTGACCGAATGTGGGCATGCCGAAGGGCCCGCCGCAGCGGTGGCAACAGGGTTTCAGGGCCGCGCAAGAGAGGGGGAAAAACCCATCCGGACATGCGACGACCCCCGCCGGGGGGGAGAGCGGGGGTCGTCCCCACGGCCGACTCGGGGGGGGAGGAGTCGGACCGGGTTAGCACGGTCGCGAACGATCCGTGACTTCCATGGTGTACCCGAGAGGCCTCTCAGGCAAACCCACGCGCACCACAGTAGCCCGAATGGCGGGCGCCTATGCTCGGGCTCGTGGAAAACCACTCCTTGCCTCGCACAGCAGCCTTCTTTGACCTGGACAAGACGGTCATTGCGAAGTCGAGCACGCTCACGTTCAGCAAGTCGTTCTACCAAGGCGGACTGATCAACCGCCGGGCCGTGCTGCGTACGGCATACGCCCAGTTCGTGTTCATGGCGGGCGGCGCTGACCACGACCAGATGGAGCGGATGCGCGCCTACCTGTCCGCGCTCTGTCGCGGCTGGAACGTCCAGCAGGTCAAGGAGATCGTCGCGGAGACGCTGCACGATCTGATCGACCCCATCATCTACGACGAGGCCGCCTCGCTCATCGAGGAGCACCACACCGCCGGACGCGACGTCGTGATCGTGTCCACGTCGGGGGCGGAAGTGGTGGAGCCCATCGGGGAGCTGCTCGGCGCGGACCGGGTGGTGGCCACCCGGATGGTCGTGGGCACGGACGGCTGCTTCACCGGAGAGGTGGAGTACTACGCCTACGGGCCGACGAAGGCCGAGGCGGTGAAGGAGCTGGCCGCGTCCGAGGGGTACGACCTGGCGCGGTGCTACGCGTACAGCGACTCGGCCACCGACATCCCGATGCTGGAGTCCGTCGGTCACCCCCACGCGGTGAATCCGGACCGCACGCTGCGGCGCGAGGCAGCCGCGCGCGGATGGCCCGTTCTGGACTTCCACCGTCCGGTACGGCTCAAGCAGCGGCTGCCCGCACTGTCGGTACCGCAGCGTCCAGCGCTCGTCGCGGCCGCGGCGATAGGAGCGGCGGCGGCCACGGCGGGACTCGTCTGGTACGCGAGCAGGCGGCGCGCCACGGCCCTGTGAGGGCGTCGCACGCGGGGCGTCACGCGTGCGCGTGCGGCGCGATTCCCGCCCGATTCACAGGCCTTTGAACCTAAAAGTAAAGAAGTGCGGCCAGGGGTTCCACTTCCTCCGGACCTGGAGTACAAAGGGTTTAACGGCCCGCGAGACCAAGGACATCCGAAAGGATCACCTTAAAACTCAACCAAGGCCCCACGGACCGAGCATGTACACCAGGCACCCACGCGACGTCGACCCGTCGATTACGGGCCAGCCGCACCAGGTGACGGGCAGCAGTTCCCGACCTGATGGGCAGTACATCGAGGACGCTTGGTAACCCGGTGGGCATGCCAGCGGCGGTACGAGACCTCGTACCGCCGCAACCCTGTGCCAGAACCTAGGCCGCCCCGCGCTGAAGCGCCTCACAGACGGCCGTCGACTCCCTGGCCCCGAGTCCGACCGCCTCGCCGCAGTGGGCGATCCACGCCGCCATACCCCGCGGGGTCCCGGAGACGTAGCCTTCCAGAGCCGCCAGATAGGACGCGCGGCCCAGTTCGGCGTGACCGACCTCCGCCGGACAGACGGACTTCGGGTCCAGGCCACTGCCGATCAGCACGATGCGCTCGGCCGCGCGCGCGACCAGGCCGTTATGGGTCCCGAAGGGGCGCAGGGCGAGCAGTTCGCCGTGCACGACGGCCGCCGTGACCAGTGCCGGCGCCGCACCACCGGCGATGATCAGCTGAGAGAGCCCCTCCAGCCGGCCCGCCACCTCGGCGGCGCCCGGCAGCGGCAGTTCGACGAGCGGCTCGTCGACGGGTTCGCCGTCCTGGCGCGGCCGGCCGACCGCGTCCTCCCCGTCCGCGGCCGCGACGAGATGCAGTCGCGCCAGCACCCGGAGGGGCGACTGCCGCCAGATGGAGAGAAGTTGGCCCGACTCGGCGGTCAGCCGGAGGGCCGCGCCGACCTTGCGGGCCTCGTCGTCCCCGCTGAAGTCGGTGCGGCGGCGCACCTCTTCGAGGGCCCAGTCGGCGCCGGACAGCGCCGCGGAGCCACGCGCGCCACGCAGCGCGGCTTCGGCGGTGATCTCGTTGCTGCGACGTCGCATGACCCGGTGCCCGTAGACCCGGTCCACCGCCTTGCGGACGGACTCCACGGATTCGGCCACCCCGGGCAGCGAGGCCAGGGTCGCGAGCGGATCGGCGGTCGCGCCTGTCGTACTCATGAGTACGACACTACGCACCCCTGCCGCCCGCCCCACGAAGGAGTGGTCTTCTTCACCCCACATGAGCACTCTGAGCTATCAGTCCACTACTCTTGGTGAACATGAAAATTGCTTTCGTGGGGAAGGGCGGCAGCGGCAAGACCACGCTGTCCGCCCTGTTCATCCGCCATCTTGCCGCCTCGGGCGCGCCGGTCGTCGCGGTGGACGCGGACATCAACCAGCACCTCGGGGCGGCGCTCGGACTCGACGAGGAGGTGGCTGTCGCACTGCCCGCCATGGGTGCGCGGCTGCCCCTGATCAAGGACTACCTGCGCGGTTCCAACCAACGGATCGCCTCCGCCGCGACGATGATCAAGACGACCCCGCCCGGCGAGGGTTCACGGCTGCTGCGGGTGCGCGAGAACAATCCGGTGTACGACGCCTGCGCACGGCCGGTGGAACTCGACAGCGGCGACGCCCGTTTGATGGTCACCGGCCCGTTCACCGAGGCCGATCTCGGAGTGTCCTGCTACCACTCCAAGACCGGCGCGGTGGAGCTCTGCCTGAACCACCTCGTCGACGGCAGGGGTGAGTACGTGGTCGTCGACATGACGGCGGGCTCGGACTCCTTCGCGTCCGGCATGTTCACCCGCTTCGACATGACGTTCCTCGTCGCCGAGCCGACCCGGAAGGGAGTCTCCGTCTATCGCCAGTACAGGGACTACGCCCGCGACTTCAAAGTCGCCCTGAAGGTCGTCGGCAACAAGGTGCAGAGCCAGGACGACATCGACTTCCTGCGCGCCGAGGTCGGTGACGACCTCCTGGTCACGGTCGGACACTCGGACTGGGTGCGCGCCATGGAGAAGGGCCGCCCGCCCCGGTTCGAGTACCTGGAGGACACCAACCGCCAGTCCCTGCGGGCCCTCCAGGCCGCTGCGGACGCCACGTACGAGCTGCGGGACTGGAAGCGCTACACGCGCCAGATGGTGCACTTCCACCTGAAGAACGCGAGCAGTTGGGGCAACGAGAGGACCGGGGCGGACCTGGCGGCGCAGGTCGACCCCGGTTTCGTACTCGGCGAGGAGCTGGTGGCTACGGCTTGACCGCCGGCGCTCCGGGGACGCCCTTCGGGGCGGGGGCGGGGCGCCCGGAGAAGAAGGACGCCCAGCCCTGCTTGGGGGCCTCGCCGACGTCGAGGCCGCGCAGCTTGTCGAGCGTGGCCGGGTCCTGGGCGTCGAGCCAGTCGGCGAGGCGGCGGAACGAGACGCAGCGGACGCCTGGCTTGTTGCAGACGTTCTCGATCACCTGGTCGAGGGCGCGCATGTACGTGCCGCCGTTCCAGGACTCGAAGTGGTTGCCGATGACCAGCGGGGCACGGTTGCCGTTGTAGGCGCGCCGGAAGCCCTTGAGCAGGCTGTCACGTACCTGGTTGCCCCAGGTCGCCCGCTTGGCGGGGTCCCCCTGGGTCTGGGTCCCCGACTGGTTGACCATGAAGTTGTAATCCGTGGTGAGCTGCTCGCCGGAGTGCCCGACGAAGGGCACGAGCTGCATGGACAGGTCCCACAGGTTGTCCTTCTTCCTGGGCCAGACCTGGTTGTCGACACCGCTGGTGTCGTAGCGGAAGCCCAGCTGCCGGGCCGCCTTCACGAAGTTCTTCTGGCCCTCCAGGCAGGGCGTGCGGCCGCCGATGAGCTCCTTGTCGTAGTCGAAGGGCAGCGACGGGGCACCCTTCATGCCCGTGTTGGTCCTCCAGGACTTCACGAACGACTTCGCCTGGGCGATCTCGCTCTTCCACTCCTCGACCGACCACTCACCGACGCCGCCCTCCGGCCCACAGAAGTGGCCGTTGAAGTGCGTACCGATCTCGTTGCCCTCCAGCCACGCGCCGCGCAGCTGCTGCAGGGTGTTCCTGATGCCCTCGTCGTCGTTGAAGCCGATCTCCGAGGTACCCGGCGAGTGCTCCGGAGGCCTGTACAGGTCGCGCTTGGCCTCCGGCAGCAGGTACACGCCGCTCAGGAAGTACGTCATCGTCGCCCGGTTGGCCTTGGCGACCTTCCGGAAGTGCGAGAAGAGTTTCTGGCTGTCCTCGCCTGCGCCGTCCCACGAGAAGACCACGAACTGCGGGGGCTTCTGGCCGCGCTTCAGCTTCTCGGGTGCGGGCAGGCGCGGCTGCGCCCCGGTGTACGCGGTGGAGCCGTCACCGATGAGACGGGCGGCGCCCTGAGGTGCCGGCGCCCCCGCGGCGGCTCCCTTCGCGCCGTGCGCACCCTCCTTGGAACCGGTGGTACCGATGGCGCAACCGGCGAGCGCCGCCGCGCAGGCCGCGGTGAGTGCTACCCCCGCGGCGATCCTCTGGGTGGCGGCCATCTCCGCCCACCTTCTTCCTTCGATCGGGGCAACGCCGCCGAGGGCGTCCCGGGGATCTGCAGCGAATACCGACAGCGCCGCCAAGGTCGCACGAGGCCGAGACCGAATAAATACGACAAGCCGATAGAAAGGCCCGTTCACCCACGGGGGTGACTTCTTGCCCCATTTGCGACTAACGTCCACACAAAGCCTTTACTCTGCATTACGATCTATTTACCGAGCGTTGAAAATCCCGCCGCTGCACGCCGTGACCCACGGCCGCGATCCGCCCCCGCCTCCCTGGCTGGGGGACCACCTGTTCCGCGACCGCGCCGCCCCGGAGGAGACGGGAATGTCTGCCTGCGTCCCCACCCGCGCCGCCGACTCGACTCGGCCGAAGCGCAACCACCCGCCCCACAACCGCCCGCCGATTCCGCCCCGCCGATTCCGTATCGCGGGCGCCGATGTGTCGGCATCGATCGCGGTCTTCCTGATCGCGCTGCCTCTGTCCCTGGGTATCGCCCTCGCCACCGGCGCCCCGCTCCAGTCGGGCCTCGTCGCCGCCGCCGTGGGCGGACTCGTCGCCGGC
Organism: Streptomyces sp. NPDC005195; assembly: GCF_040608315.1. Lineage (NCBI taxonomy): Bacteria > Bacillati > Actinomycetota > Actinomycetes > Kitasatosporales > Streptomycetaceae > Streptomyces > Streptomyces sp. NPDC005195. Next base: position 297,536 of record NZ_JBEXHZ010000004.1, on the reverse strand, counting down.
CGGCTCGGGGGTTCACCGCTCCAGGTGAGCGGGCCCGCCGCCGGGCTCACGGTCGTCACCGCCGAGCTCATCCACCGCTACGGATGGCGCACGACCTGCGCCATCACCGTCCTCGCCGGAATCGCCCAACTGGGCCTCGGTTGTCTGCGCGTGGCCCGCACGGCGCTCGCCGTCAGCCCCGCGATCGTGCACGGCATGCTCGCCGGGATCGGCGTGACCATCGCCGTCGCCCAGTTGCACGTCGTACTGGGCGGCATCCCGCAGAGTTCCGTGCTCGAGAACTTCCGCGCGCTGCCCGCCCAGTTGGCGCGCGTACATCCCGGGGCGGTGTCGATGAGCCTGCTGACACTGACGCTCCTGTTCGCCTGGCCGCGGATTCCCGGCCGGGCAGGACACGTCCTGCGCACCATTCCGGCCGCGCTCGTCGCCGTCGCCGGGGCCACCGCGACCGCCTCGCTCGCCGGGCTGGTCCTGCCCAAGGTCGACCTGCCGTCCTGGAGCAGTCACGCCCTGGCCGGGCTGCCCGACGGGCCGGTGCTCGGAATCGCCGCCGCCGTCCTCACCACCACGCTGGTGTGCAGTGTGCAGTCGCTGCTCGGCGCCGTGGCCGTGGACAAACTGGTGTCCGCACGGCCCGACCTGCAGGCCCGGGTGGGTCGCTCCCGTCTGGACCGCGAGCTCCTCGGGCAGGGCGCCGCGAACGCCGTCTCCGGCGCGCTCGGCGGGCTGCCCGTCGCCGGAGTCGCCGTCCGCAGTTCGGCGAACGTGCAAGCCGGTGCCGTGAGCCGGAACTCCACGATGCTGCACGGCGTTTTCGTAGTGATCGCCGCGCTGCTGATGGTCCCGATCCTGGAGCTGATCCCCCTCGCGTCGCTCGCCGCCCTGGTGATGGCAGTCGGCATCCAGATGGTCTCCCTGCACCACATCCGCACGGTCACCCGCCATCGCGAGGCAGTGGTGTACGCGGTCACCACACTCGGTGTCGTGGTCCTCGGCGTCCTGGAGGGCGTTGCCCTGGGGATCGCCGTGGCCGTCGTCGTCGCCATGCACCGCCTCGCGCGCACCCGCATCACACACGAAGAGAGAGGGGGAGTCCATCACATCCATGTATGCGGCCAGTTGACCTTCCTCGCGGTGCCCAGGCTCAGCCGCATCCTGCATCTGGTGCCCCGAGGCACCTCCGCCGTCGTCGAGCTGGACGGTTCGTTCATGGACCACGCGGCGTACGAGTCGCTGCAGGACTGGCAGCAGGCGCACTGCGCACAGGGCGGCACGGTCGAGCTGACCGGACGGACCGGCGGCCGGATCGCCGAGCCGTCGGACTCGTCGCACTGCCGCTGCCGGCCCTGGACACCGTGGCGCAACCACCACTGCGAGCCCTCCACCAACCCGCAGTCCGTGTCCCCCGGTGGCCGGCCGGGCGCGTCGAGTGCACCGGTCGGGCCGGGCGGGTCCGGTGACTCAGGCGGGCCGGGCGACGCGGTGGGTTCCTCCGCGCGGAGCGGGCCGGGCGATCATCGCGGACACGGTGACCATCAACTCGCCCGTGGGATCAGCGCGTTCCAGCGCAACACCGCTCCGCTGGTGCGGGACGAGCTGGCGCGGCTGGCACGAGAGGGGCAGCGACCGTCGCAGCTGTTCCTGACCTGCGCCGACTCACGGCTCGTCACCTCGATGATCACCTCAAGCGGCCCCGGCGACCTCTTCGTCGTCCGCAACGTGGGCAACCTCGTACCGAAGCCCGGGGAGGAGAGCGGCGACGATTCGGTGGCCGCGGCGATCGAGTACGCGGTGGACGTGCTGCATGTGCGGTCCATCACGGTGTGCGGGCACTCGGGATGCGGGGCGATGCAGGCCCTGCTGAACTCGGAGCCCGGCGGAGCGCAGACGCCCCTCAAGCGGTGGCTGCGGCACGGGCTGCCGAGCCTGGAGCGGATGGCCGCCAGGGAGCGGCCGTGGGCCAAGCTCGCCGGACGGGCACCGGCCGACGCGGTGGAACAGCTGTGTCTGACCAACGTGGTGCAGCAGTTGGAGCATCTCCGGGCCCACGACTCCGTGACACGGGCACTGCGCGAGGGCGCGCTCGATCTGCACGGGATGTACTTCCACGTCGGCGAGGCGCAGGCGTACCTGCTGGTCGACCGTGACGGCGACGAGCTGTTCGATGACGTCGGAGCGGCGGAGGATCTGCGCCGTCCCGCGTGACCCCGCCGTGGTGCGCGGCCCCGGTCGACGGGGCCGCGCACCACATGCCGGGCCCTGTGGAGCGCGGGCCGAACGGGTGTATTCGGCTGAGCTGCGACGCGCCCGTCGGCGCGCGTATGCGCCGGCGCGCCGCGCCGCCGGTCGCCATGCCACCGACCTCCGCCAGACCGGTCTTCACGCACGGGTCGCCATGCCACCAGCCTCCACCCGACCGGCCTCCGCGCCGCTCGCCGGGGCCGATCTCGTGCCCGTCCGAACGTGTTCCGGTCCGCGCCGCCTTCGTTGCCGGCGTGCGTCGTCGAGTGAACCCGGACATGGGGCCGTCCGTGCCTCGGGGTACTAAGCCGCCGCCGCGCGACAGCGGACCCGGAGCGGAAGCGGCGCCGGTGCCGAGCCGGTCCCCTGTCGACCGCTCGGTTCCCGGTCCGAGGCGCACCCCTGAAGGACGCAGAAGAATCACTGAAGGAACACTGAGAGACCGCCGGACAAGCCCAGGCCCCCAATAGGTCTAAACCAATTTGAGATCGGCCCTTGTCATCGAGGCCCCTGGTCTGATGAGCTGTGGCCTGGGACACAACGGACACCCTGGGAAAGGGAGATGTCGTGAGCAACGAAAGCCTGGCCAACCTGCTGAAGGAAGAGCGCAGGTTCGCGCCGCCCGCCGACCTGGCGGCGAACGCCAATGTCACCGCGGAGGCGTATGAGCAGGCCAAGGCTGACAGGCTCGGCTTCTGGGCCGAGCAGGCCCGCCGCCTGACCTGGGCCACCGAGCCGACCGAGACACTGGACTGGTCGAACCCGCCGTTCGCCAAGTGGTTCGCCGACGGGAAGCTGAACGTCGCGTACAACTGCGTGGACCGGCACGTGGAAGCAGGGAACGGTGACCGCGTCGCCCTCCACTTCGAGGGCGAGCCGGGCGACAGCCGCGCGATCACCTACGCCGAGCTGAAGGACGAGGTGTCAAAGGCCGCCCACGCCCTGACCGAGCTGGGTGTGGGCAAGGGCGACCGGGTCGCCGTCTATCTGCCGATGATCCCCGAGGCCGTCGTCGCGATGCTGGCCTGCGCCCGGATCGGAGCCGCGCACTCGGTCGTCTTCGGCGGGTTCTCCGCGGAGGCGATCGCCACCCGCATCCAGGACGCCGACGCCAAGCTGGTCATCACCTCCGACGGCGGTTACCGCCGCGGCAAGCCGTCCGCGCTCAAGCCGACCGTGGACGACGCGGTGAGCCGGGTCGACGGGGTCGACAAGGTGCTGGTGGTACGCCGTACCGGGCAGGAGGTCGAGTGGACCGAGGGCCGCGACGTCTGGTGGCACGAGATCGTCGACCGCCAGTCCACCGAGCACACGCCGGAGGCGTTCGACGCCGAGCAGCCGCTGTTCATCCTGTACACGTCCGGGACGACGGGAAAGCCGAAGGGCATCCTGCACACCTCGGGCGGCTATCTCACGCAGGCCTCGTACACCCACCACGCCGTCTTCGACCTCAAGCCGGAGACCGACGTGTACTGGTGCACGGCCGACATCGGCTGGGTCACCGGGCACTCGTACATCACGTACGGACCGCTCTCGAACGGTGCGACACAGGTGATATACGAGGGGACGCCGGACACCCCGCACCAGGGGCGGTTCTGGGAGATCGTGCAGAAGTACGGGGTGACGATTCTCTACACCGCGCCCACCGCGATCCGTACGTTCATGAAGTGGGGCGACGACATCCCCGCGAAGTTCGACCTGTCCTCGCTGCGAGTCCTCGGGTCCGTCGGTGAGCCGATCAACCCCGAGGCCTGGATCTGGTACCGCAAGCACATCGGGGCGGACCGGACGCCGATCGTGGACACGTGGTGGCAGACCGAGACCGGCGCGATGATGATCTCGCCGCTGCCTGGGGTCACCGAGACCAAGCCGGGGTCGGCCCAGCGGCCGCTGCCCGGCATCTCGGCGACGGTCGTCGACGACGACGCCCGGGAGGTCCCCGACGGTGGCGGCGGGTACCTCGTGCTGACCGAGCCGTGGCCGTCGATGCTGCGGACGATCTGGCGCGACGACCAGCGGTACCTCGACACGTACTGGTCGCGCTTCGAGGGCAAGTACTTCGCCGGGGACGGCGCCAAGAAGGACGATGACGGGGACATCTGGCTCCTCGGCCGGGTCGACGACGTCATGCTCGTGTCCGGGCACAACATCTCGACCACGGAGGTCGAGTCGGCGCTCGTGTCGCATCCGTCGGTCGCCGAGGCGGCGGTCGTGGGCGCGGCGGACGAGACGACCGGGCAGGCCATCGTCGCGTTCGTCATCCTGCGCGGCACGGCGTCCGCCGACGACGAAGGGCTCGTGGCCGACCTGCGCAACCACGTCGGCGCGACCCTCGGCCCGATCGCCAAGCCCAAGCGGGTCCTCCCGGTCGCCGAACTGCCCAAGACCCGGTCCGGCAAGATCATGCGCCGCCTGCTGCGTGACGTCGCCGAGAACCGCGAACTGGGTGACGTCACGACCCTCACGGACTCCACGGTGATGGAGCTGATCCAGGAGAAGCTGCCGGCGGCACCCAGCGAGGACTGAGGAACCCCTCCCTCCCGCTCCGCCTCCGGGTGTGGGGGCACCACGTGTGCCCCCACACCCGTGCGCCCACCCTTGTGCGCCCACACCCTCCCCGGGAACACCTCCACACCAAATGTCCGTATAGCGCATTATCGGGCTGTAATGACAAGGTAAACTGAGGCCTCAGGGTGTGCCGGGAAGTCTGGTCGGCAACGTCGTCGGCGACCCCGCCTGACGGTCGTCAGCGAGTCGTACCGACCCGGAGGTCCCCGCCGTGGCCGCGCCCCGTCCGAGCAGCACCACCAGCAACCGCAGGTTCTTCGGGCGGCTGTCCCTGCCCGAGCGGAACTTCGTGGCGGAGGCGCTGCGCACCGAGACCGTCGGCGGCGTACTCCTGCTCGTCGCCGCGATCGCGGCGCTGGTCTGGGCCAACACTCCCCTGCGGGACAGCTACGCCGCCGTGGGCGACTTCCATTTCGGGCCCGCGGCCCTCGGGCTGGGCCTGTCCGTGCGGCACTGGGCGGCCGACGGGCTGCTCGCCGTGTTCTTCTTCGTCGCCGGTATCGAACTCAAGCGCGAACTGGTTGCGGGGGACCTGCGCGATCCGAAGGCCGCGCTGCTGCCGGTCGCCGCGGCGGTCTGCGGAATGGCCGTACCCGCGCTCGTCTACGCCCTCACCAACGCCGCCGGCGAGGGATCCCTCGCCGGCTGGGCCGTGCCCACCGCCACCGACATCGCCTTCGCACTCGCCGTGCTCGCGGTCATCGGCACATCCCTGCCGTCCGCCCTGCGCGCCTTCCTGCTCACCCTCGCCGTCGTGGACGACCTGCTCGCGATCCTGATCATCGCGGTCTTCTTCACCGACACCCTCGACTTCGCGGCGCTCGGCGGGGCCGTCGCCGGGCTCGGCGTGTTCTGGGTGCTCCTACGCAAAGGCGTACGAGGCTGGTATGTGTACGTGCCACTCGCCCTCGCCATCTGGGGGCTGATGTACAACAGCGGCGTCCACGCCACCATCGCCGGTGTCGCCATGGGCCTGATGCTGCGCTGCCACCGGCACGAGGGCGAGGAGCACTCGCCCGGCGAGCACGTGGAGCATCTCGTGCGGCCCCTCTCCGCCGGACTCGCCGTGCCGCTGTTCGCACTGTTCAGCGCGGGTGTCGTGGTCTCCGGCGGAGCGCTGGGGGACGTGTTCACGCGACCCGAGACGCTGGGTGTCGTCCTCGGCCTCGTGGTCGGCAAGTCCGTCGGCGTCTTCGGCGGCACCTGGCTCACGGCCCGGTTCACCAGGGCCTCACTCAGCGACGACCTGGCCTGGCCCGACGTCTTCGCCGTCGCGAGCCTCGCCGGAATCGGCTTCACCGTCTCACTGCTCATCGGCGAACTGGCCTTCGGCAAGGACCCCGTGCTCACCGACGAGGTCAAGGCCGCCGTCCTGGTGGGCTCGCTCGTCGCCGCCGTACTCGCCACGGCACTGCTGAAGGTACGCAACGCCAAGTACCGTGCGCTGTGCGAGGCGGAGGAGCGCGACGAGGACAGCGACGGCATCCCCGACATCTACGAGCAGGACAACCCGGCGTACCACCTGCGGATGGCCGAGATCCACGAACGGAAGGCCGCCGAGCACCGAAGGCTTGCCGAAGTAACGGGCGGGGCAGGCGAGGAGAACGACCGTCCGGCATGATCTGACCAGACGACACAAACACCCGCAGAAGCCAGACGGTACACATATGCAGAAGAGGGAGTCCGCGATGAGCGCACCCGACGGCAGCCCGGTCGGCGCCGAACGCAGCGTCGGTCAGCTGGTCGCCTCGGCGACGGCCGAGATGTCCGCACTGGTGCACGACGAAATCGCACTGGCGAAGGCGCAGCTCAAGCGGGACGTCAAGCGCGGTGCGGTCAGCGGTGGCGCGTTCGCGGCGGCCGGGGCGGTGCTGATCTTCTCCCTCCCCATGCTGAGCTTCGCGCTGGCGTACGGCATCCGGACCTGGACCGACTGGAACCTCGCGATCTGCTTCGTCCTGTCGTTCGCGGCGAATGTGCTGGTCGCCGCCGTCCTCGCGCTGATCGGTGTGGTCTTCGCGAAGAAGGCCAAGAAGGGCAAGGGTCCGCAGAAGGTCGCCGCTTCGGTGAAGGAGACGGCGGGCGTCCTGCAGAACGCCAGGCCGCACCCCCGGCCGGCACCGGTCGAGGACGCCCTGGAAGCTGTGGCACGCTCATCCTCATGACGGACCCCGCCACACCTTCGGCGCACCCCACCTCGGTCGTACGCCTCGGCATCCCCGGCGCCCAAGAGGTGACCCACCGGGACGTCGCCGCCAACGGCGCGCGCTTCCACATCGCCGAGATGGGCGACGGGCCACTGGTCCTGCTGCTGCACGGGTTCCCCCAGTTCTGGTGGACCTGGCGCCGGCAGCTGGTGGCGCTCGCCGACGCCGGGTTCCGGGCCGTGGCCATGGATCTGCGGGGTGTCGGCGGGAGCGATCGCACACCGCGCGGTTACGACCCCGCCAACCTCGCGCTCGACATCACCGGGGTCGTACGGTCCCTCGGCGAGCCCGACGCCGCGCTGGTCGGGCACGACCTGGGCGGATACCTGGCGTGGACGGCGGCCGTGATGCGCCCCAAGTTGGTGCGCCGGCTCGTCGTCTCCTCGATGCCGCATCCCCGGCGCTGGCGCTCGGCGATGCTCTCCGACGTCAGGCAGACCTCCGCGAGTTCGTACATCTGGGGGTTCCAGCGGCCCTGGATTCCCGAGCGTCAACTCGTCGCGGACGACGGTGCCCTGGTGGGCCGTCTGCTGCGGGAGTGGTCGGGGCCGCGGCTGCCGGACGACGAGGCCGTGGACACGTACCGCCGCGCCATGTGCATCCCCTCCACGGCGCACTGCTCCGTCGAGCCGTACCGGTGGATGGTGCGGTCCATGGCCCGCCCGGACGGGATCCAGTTCAACCGGCGTATGAAACGACCCGTTCGGGTGCCGACACTGCATCTGCACGGCTCGCTCGACCCCGTCATGCGGACACGGAGCGCCGCGGGTTCCGGGGAGTACGTCGAAGCGCCGTACCGCTGGCGGCTGTTCGACGGTCTCGGGCACTTCCCCCACGAAGAGGACCCGGTGGCGTTCTCGACCGAACTCGTCAACTGGCTGAAGGATCCCGAGCCCGACCGGTAGGTCATTTTCGGCCAGCCGCCAACACCCTCCGGTGACCGCCCGATCGCGCCCGGTACGCGAAGGGGAACGTCTGTCCGACGAACAGCCAAATGCCTCGCGCATAGGCCAATTGAGGGCCCGGGGCGCGGTTATCGACCTTGGGGCAGGGGCACACGTCGGGGTATGGGCTGGACGCACGACTACAGTGACGCACCACGCAACCGCCGCTCGGCCACGGGCCTGAGCTCCCATCAGAGGGGCACCCCGCAGCTTCCGGGCACGGGCCTCCCGGTGGGAATCCCGCGCATTCTGCGCCGTCGGGCCCGTTGGGTCTCGGTGCGATTGCGCCATCCACGCGGCTGAACCGCCGCCAACCGCCGCCACCCCCGGCGACCCGCTCACTCCGATCACCCGAACGCTCCGGTCGGCCCCAGGGCCGTCCCGAACGCCGTAGCGGTGTGGCGGACGCGGCGACCGGCGGAGGGGTCGGCGGCCGCCGTCAGAGCGCGCAGCTGTCGCTGTCGACCTGCTGGTTGGCCGAACGCCCCTGGGTGACGTCCGGCTGAACCTCGTCGGCGGTGAGGGCGTATCCGGTGTTGGCGTCGTCGAGTGACTTCGCGAAGACCACGCCGTACACCTTGCCGTCCGGCGTCAGCAGGGGGCCGCCCGAGTTTCCCTGACGGACGGTCGCGTAGAGCGAGTAGACGTCGCGGCGCACGGTCTTGCGATGGTAGATGTCCGGACCGTTGGCCGTGATCCGGCCGCGCACACGCGCGGGTTGGACGTTGTACGCGCCGTTCTGCGGGAAGCCGGCAACGATGGCGTTGTCGCCGCTGCCCGCGTCCTGGGTGGTGAACCGCAGGGCGGGCGCGTTCAGGTTCGGCACGTCGAGGATGGCGATGTCGCGCTGCCAGTCGTACAGGACGACCTTGGCGTCGTACTTCCTGCCCTCGCCGCCGATCTGGACGGTGGGCTCGTCGACGCCGCCGACCACGTGCGCGTTGGTCATCACCCGGCGGTTGCCGAAGACGAAGCCGGTGCCCTCCAGGACCTTGCCGCAGCTCTGCGCGGTCCCCATCACCTTGACGATGGAATTCCGGGCTCGGACGGCGACGGGGCTGTTCGCGAGCGCCGGGTCGGGAGGCTGGACATCGGTGATCGGTTCGTTCGCGAACGGGCTGAAGACCTGGGGGAAACCGTTCTGCGCCAGGACCGAGGAGAAGTCCGCGAACCAGGTGTCGGCCCGGGAGGGCAGCGCGCGCGAGACGCCGAGCAGCACCTTGGAGCCGCGGACCTCCTTGCCGAGGGTCGGCAGCGTCGTGCCCGCGAGGGCCGAGCCGATCAGCCAGGCGACCAGGAGCATCGCGACTACGTTGACGAGGGCGCCGCCCGTCGCGTCCAGGGCGCGGGCCGGGGACCAGGTGATGTACCGGCGCAGCTTGTTGCCCAGGTGTGTGGTGAGGGCCTGCCCGACGGAGGCGCAGACGATCACGACGACCACCGCGACGACGGCGGCGGTCGTACTGACCGTGGCGTCGTCGGTGAGGGCGTCCCAGATGACGGGGAGCAGGTAGACGGCGACGAGACCGCCGCCCAGAAAGCCGATCACCGACAGGATGCCGACGACGAAGCCCTGTCGGTAACCCACGATCGCGAACCACACGGCGGCGACCAGCAGCAGGATGTCCAGCACGTTCACGAACGACACCCTGTCACGCGCGCCAGTCGAGCGGGACCTGCTTCTCGCGGTCCCAGGGCAGCTCCCAGCCCGCGAAGTGCAGCAGACGGTCGATGATCCCCGCGGTGAACCCCCACACCAGGGCCGATTCGACCAGGAATGCCGGACCTCGGTGGCCGCTGGGGTGCACGGTCGTGGCGCGGTGCGCGGGGTCCGTGAGATCCGCCACGGGGACCGTGAAGACCCGGGCCGTCTCGGCCGGATCGACCACGCCGACCGGGGTCGGCTCGCGCCACCAGCCCAGGACGGGCGTGACCACGAAGCCGCTCACCGGGATGTACAGCCTCGGCAGGACACCGAAGATCTGGACACCGCCGGGGTCGAGTCCGGTCTCCTCCTGGGCCTCGCGCAGCGCGGCCCGCAGCGGCCCGTCGGACTGCGGGTCGCCGTCCTCGGGGTCCAGGGCGCCGCCGGGGAACGAGGGTTGTCCGGCGTGCGCGCGCAACGAGCTGGCGCGCTCCATCAGGAGCAGTTCGGGGCCGCGGGCACCCTCGCCGAAGAGGACGAGGACGGCGGACTGCCGTCCCGCGCCGTCGGCCGGCGGCAGGAAGCGGCTCAGCTGGAGCGGCTCCACGGTCTCGACGGCGTGCACCACCGGGTCGAGCCAGGCGGGCAGGCCGTCCTTGGTCACCAGCGCGGGGGCGCCGGGCGTCGCGTGTGCGCCGGGCTCGCCGCGCGTTCCGTCGGTGCCGGGCTCGTCGTACCTGTCGATGTCGTGCGTCTCCATGTGCCTGCTGTGCGTATCGCTCGCGTGTGTCATAGCCACCCCCGTTCCGTTCTCCCCACACCGGCCGGTGTCGTGCTCGCCGTCATCCGGCACCCAGCGGGGGTGCCGGAATGCCGCCCGCGTCGAGGTAGGCCTGCGGCGGGTTGAGGCGCTGGCCGGGATAGCCGCCCTTCTCGTACTTCAGGAGCTTGCGCGCCTTCTCCGGGTCCGTCTCGCCCTCTCCGTAGGCCGGGCAGAGCGGGGCGATGGGGCACGCTCCGCACGCTGGTCTGCGGGCGTGACAGATACGGCGGCCGTGGAAGATCACGTGGTGGGAGAGCATCGTCCACTCGCTCTTCGGGAAGAGCGCGCCGACCGCGGCCTCGATCTTGTCGGGCTCCGTCTCGTCGGTCCACTTCCAGCGGCGTACGAGCCGCTGGAAATGGGTGTCCACGGTGATGCCGGGACGTCCGAAGGCGTTGCCGAGCACCACGAAGGCCGTCTTGCGGCCCACGCCGGGGAGTCTGACGAGGTCTTCAAGACGTCCGGGGACCTCGCCGCCGAACTCCTCCGCCAGCACCTTGGAGAGCCCTATCACCGATTTGGTCTTGGCCCGGAAGAAGCCCGTCGGCCGCAGGATCTCCTCGACCTCCTCGGGGTTCGCGGCGGCGAGGTCCTCGGGCGTGGGGTACTTGGCGAAGAGCGCCGGGGTCGTCTGGTTCACCCGCAGGTCGGTCGTCTGCGCCGACAGCACCGTGGCGACGACCAGCTGGAAGGGGTTCTCGAAATCCAGTTCCGGGTGGGCGTACGGGTACACCTCGGCGAGTTCGCGGTTGATACGGCGGGCTCCGCGGACGAGGGCGGTGGACGGCTCGGCGACGAGAGGCTTCTTGGCGACGGTTTTGGCGGCAGCCGTCTTCTTGGCGACGGTTTTGGCGGCAGCCGTCTTCTTGGCGACGGTTTTGGCGGGAACCGCCTTCTTGGCGACGGACTTCACGGCAGCCGCCTTCTTCACGGCAGCCGTCTCCTTCGCCGCGGTCCTCTTCGCCGCGGTCGTCGAGGATGTGGCCTTCTTGGTCGTCGCCGTCACCTTCTTGGCCGTTGCCGTCGCCTTCTTCGTCGTGGCTGTCGCCTTTTTGGCCGCCTTCTTCGCCGTCGGTATCACCGGCGCCGATTCTGTCGCCTTTGTCGTTTTCGTGCTTCCATCGGGGCCCTGTTCGCCCACAGCGGAATCGCGACGTACAACCACCCGCCCAGCCCCCTTGGCCTGTGCTCTCACCGGCGATTTGGACACCCGGCCAGCGTAGAGCCCAGCACCGACATCCGCCCCGGACCCAGAAGATCAGCCTCCAATTGGCCCCCTGCCGCACTGCCCGCGACGCCCGTACGGCAGACTTGTGACTGATCACACTGTTTGGACCGTCCAGCAAGATGGGGAACACGCTCCCCTGGTACCACGGGGGAGCAAGATCCCCTGAGCAGGTCGACAAGGAGAGAACTCGTGGACGACGTTCTGCGGCGCGCCCCGCTCTTCGCGGCGCTCGATGATGAGCAGGCCGCGGAGCTCCGCGCCTCCATGAGTGAGGTGACGCTCGCACGCGGCGACGCTCTCTTCCACGAGGGCGACCCCGGAGACCGCCTCTACGTGGTCACCGAGGGCAAGGTGAAGCTCCATCGCACCTCCCCCGACGGCCGGGAGAACATGCTGGCCGTCCTCGGCCCCGGTGAGCTGATCGGCGAGCTTTCGCTGTTCGACCCGGGCCCGCGCACGGCGACCGCCAGCGCGCTGACCGAGGTCAAACTGCTGGGCCTCGGCCACGGCGACCTCCAGCCCTGGCTGAACGCGCGGCCCGAGGTGGCCGCCGCCCTGCTGCGCGCCGTCGCCCGGCGCCTGCGCAAGACCAACGACCAGATGTCCGACCTGGTCTTCTCGGACGTGCCCGGCCGGGTGGCCCGCGCGCTCCTGGACCTCTCCCGCCGCTTCGGCGTGCAGTCGGAGGAGGGCATCCACGTCGTGCACGACCTGACGCAGGAGGAGCTGGCCCAACTGGTCGGCGCGTCCCGCGAGACGGTCAACAAGGCGCTCGCCGACTTCGCGGGCCGTGGCTGGCTGCGTCTGGAGGCCCGCGCGGTGATCCTGCTGGACGTGGAACGGCTCGCGAAGCGTTCCCGCTGACCGCTTCACCGGTTCGCACGTGACGACGCGCAGGGGGCCCCGCCGTACGGCGGGGCCCCCTGCGCGTCGTCACCCGGACGGCCGTCGCCGCACGGTGGGCCTGTGAACGGCAGAGGACCGGCGACTGCGGCCGCATCGCGCGTGAGGGCTCCCTGGGACTCGTTCAGGAGGCGTTCCGGCCCGTGGTGGCCGCGGTCCGGGGCCGGCTGCCGGAGGTCTTCGGGACGCGGATGACGAGCGCGTACCTCTACGGGCCGATTCCGCGCGGCACCGCGCGCGTGGGCCGCTCCGACCTCGACCTGTTCCTCGTCCCGCGTGAGGAGCCCACCGAGGCGGACCGGACGGACGCCGGGGCGCTCACGGAAGCGCTCGACAAGGAGTTCCCGCAGATCGACGGCGGGGACGCTGCTGGTGGGCCGCACGCGCCTGCTGAGCGACCTGGAGAGGTACGACCTGGGCTGGTTCGTCGCCTGCCTCTGTACGCCCCTCCTGGGCGAGGACCAGGCCGCGTACCTGCCGCGCTACCGCCCTGACTCCCTCCTGGCCCGCGAGACCAACGGCGACCTCGCCCTGCTCCTGCCGCGCTGGCGCGACCGGACTGACCGGACTGAACCGAGGTGAGAGGCTCCCCCGCCGGACCGAGGAGAACCGGGCCCTGGATCAGGCCGGGCCCTGGATCAGGCCGTGCTCCCGCAGGTAGTCCAGCTGCGCGCGGACGGAGAGTTCGGCGGCGGGCCACAGCGAACGGTCCACGTCCGCGTAGACGTGGGCGACGACCTGGTGCGGCGCCCCGTAACCGTTCTCGACCGCGGTCTCGACCTGGGCGAGGCGATGGGCTCGGTGGGCGAGGTAGAACTCGACGGCGCCCTGGGCGTCCTCGAGCACGGGCCCGTGTCCGGGCAGGACCGTGCGCACGCCGTCGTCGACCGTGAGCGAGCGCAGCCGCCGCAGCGAGTCGAGATAGTCGCCCAGGCGGCCGTCAGGGTGGGCCACGACGGTCGTACCGCGGCCCAGGATGGTGTCACCCGTCAGGACGGCCCGATCGGCCGGGAGATGGAAGCACAGCGAGTCGGCGGTGTGCCCGGGGGTCGGGACCACGCGCAGTTCGAGACCGCCCACGCTGACGACGTCGCCGTGCGCCAGTCCCTCGTCCCCGAGCCGCAGCGCCGGGTCCAGCGCCCGCACCTTCGTCCCCGTCAGCTCGGCGAACGACGCGGCGCCCTCGGCGTGATCGGGGTGCCCGTGCGTCAGCAGGGTCAGCGCGATCCGCTTCCCGGCCTTCTCGGCCGTGTCGACGACGGCGCGCAGGTGTACGTCGTCCAGGGGTCCGGGGTCGATCACCACCGCGAGCTCGGAGTCCGGCTCCGAGACGATCCAGGTGTTGGTGCCGTCCAGGGTCATCGCGGACGCGTTGGGGGCCAGCACGTTGGCGGCGCGCGGGGTGGCGGGGCCGGAGAGGGTGCCGCCTCGCGGCCGGCCGGGGAGGGCGGCGGCGTCGGTCATGCCGTGGCTCCCCCGGTGGGGACGTGCTTGGTGAACTCGTCGTGACCGGGCCAGGCGAGGACCACTTCGCCGTTCTCCAGGCGGGCCCTGGCCAGGACGGGCGTCAGATCGCGGGCGGGCGCGGCGGCGAGAACGTCGGCCGCGCTGTCGTACGGAATGAGCTGGCGCAGGGTCGCGACGGTGGGCGGCATCATCAGAAGCTCGCCCTTGTCGTATCCGCCGGCCGCGTCCGCGGGCCGGATCCACACGGTGCGGTCGGCCTCCGTGGAGGCGTTGCGGGTGCGCTGCCCCTCCGGGAGGGCGGCCACGAAGAACCAGGTGTCGTAGCGGCGGGTCTCGAACTCCGGGGTGATCCAGCGGGTCCAGACACCCAGGAGATCGGATCTGAGGACCAGGCCCCTGCGGTCGAGGAACTCGGCGAAGGAGAGGTCGCGGGCGACCAGGGCGGCGCGGTCCGCCTCCCACTCGTCGCCGGTGGTGTCGCCGACCACCGTGTCCGGGGTGGGGCCCGCGAGGAGGACGCCGGCCTCCTCGTACGTCTCGCGGACCGCGGCGCAGACGACGGCCTGGGCGGACGTCTCGTCGACTCCGAGCCTGTCGGCCCACCACGCGCGCGTGGGGCCCGCCCAGCGGATCTGGTGATCGTCGTCACGGGGGTCCACGCCGCCGCCCGGATACGCGTACGCGCCTCCGGCGAAGGCCATGGTGGTGCGTCTGCGCAGCATGTGCACCACGGGGGTGGCGTCGGTGTCCTTGAGCAGCATGACGGTGGCGGCCCGCCGGGGGGTCACCGGTGTCAGCGTGCCCTCCGCGAGTGCGCGGATCCGTTCGGGCCATTCCGGTGGATACCACTGCCCATTCGCCATGGCCGGAGGCTATCCCGAGCCGGGCGAATGTTCGAGGGGCCCCGGTCGATCAAGGGGCCGCCACCGGTCCGACGGGGAGTTTCCCCGCTCCCGCCGCCCCTACCCGACCCATCCCGTTCCTGGGGGCTGCCGCCCCGGGGACGGCACGGGGACAGCACGGGGACAGCACGGGGACGGCACGGGGACAGGGCGGATGGGGCGAGAAACCTGCGCCCAGGGCACAACCCACCCCGTCCGCCCGGAGGGCCTACGCCTCCGTCAGCTCCACCTGGATCTCGACCTCCACCGGCGCGTCCAGCGGCAGCACCGCCACCCCGACGGCGCTACGAGCGTGCACACCCTTGTCACCGAGGACCGCGCCGAGCAGCTCACTGGCACCGTTGACCACACCGGGCTGCCCGATGAAGTCGGAGGCCGAGGCCACGAAGCCGACGACCTTCACGACCCGCGCGACACGGTCCAGGTCGCCCGCGACCGACTTGACCGCGGCCAGCGCGTTCAGCGCACAGATGCGGGCCAGGTCCTTGGCCTCCTCGGCCGTGACCTCCGCGCCCACTTTTCCGGTCACCGGAAGCTTGCCGTCCACCATCGGAAGCTGGCCGGACGTGTAGACGTACACACCGGACCGCACGGCCGGCTGGTACGCGGCCAGCGGCGGGACGACGTCCGGCAGGGTCAGCCCGAGCTCCGCGAGCTTCGCCTCGACGGCGCCGCTCATGCCGACCTCTCGCGCTTCAGGTAGGCCACCAGCTGCTCGGGGTTGTTCGGTCCGGGCACGACCTGGACAAGCTCCCAGCCGTCCTCGCCCCAGGTGTCCAGAATCTGCTTCGTGGCATGGACGAGCAGCGGCACGGTTGCGTATTCCCACTTGGTCATGTGGGCGACTGTATCCGTTGCCGCGGAGGGCCTCGCGCGCACGTTGTCCACAGCCTCCTGCGTACTCCGGCGGCGGACTGGTTAGGCTCGAAGACGTGAGCAGGCTCCAGGTCGTCAGCGGCAAGGGCGGTACCGGCAAGACCACGGTAGCCGCGGCCCTCGCGCTCGCCCTCGCTACAGAGGGCAAGCGCACTCTCCTCGTCGAGGTCGAGGGCAGACAGGGCATCGCGCAGCTCTTCGAGACAGAAGCGCTGCCCTACGAGGAGCGGAAGATCGCCGTCGCTCCGGGGGGCGGGGAGGTGTACGCCCTCGCCATAGACCCCGAACTGGCCCTTCTGGACTACCTCCAGATGTTCTACAAACTGGGGAGCGCCGGACGGGCCCTGAAGAAGCTCGGCGCCATCGACTTCGCGACCACGATCGCGCCCGGCGTCCGAGACGTCCTCCTCACGGGGAAAGCGTGCGAAGCCGTGCGCAGGAAGGACAAGAGCGGGCGGTTCGCCTACGACTACGTCATCATGGACGCGCCGCCCACCGGACGGATCACGCGGTTCCTGAACGTCAACAACGAGGTCGCGGGGCTCGCCAAGATCGGCCCGATACACAATCAGGCCCAGGCCGTGATGCGCGTCCTCAAGTCTCCGGAGACGGCGGTGCACTTGGTGACGCTGCTCGAGGAGATGCCCGTCCAGGAGACCGCGGACGGTATCGCCGAGCTGCGGACGGCGAAGCTACCGGTCGGGCGGATCATCGTGAACATGGTGCGGCCCGCGCTCCTCGACGACGCCGACCTGGAGCTCACGGGCGCCGTGGCGCGCAGTGCCGTCGCCAAGTCGCTCTCCGCCGCCGGACTCGGCGGCGCCCGCCGCGGCGGGGGCGCCGAGCGGCTCGTCGGCCCCCTCCTGGAGCAGGCCGAGGAGTACGCCGAACGGCACACCCTGGAGCGCGAGCAGCGGGCCGTCCTCACGGAGCAGGGCCTGCCGCTGCACGAGCTCCCGTTGCTCGCCGAGGGAATGGACCTGGCGGGCCTGTACCAACTGGCCAAGGAACTGCGTCAGCAAGGGATCTCATGAGTCCGGACCCGGCCCGCGCCCACGACCCCGCCCACACCGGCGACTCCGCCCACACACCCGACCCGGACCGGACCCACGATCAGGGCGAGACCCACGATCAGGCCCGGACGCACGATCAGAGCCGGACGCACGATCGGAGCCGGAAGCAGGATCCGGTCCGCGGAATCGGCTCCGCCCGCGTCCTGGACGTCGATCCGCTGCTCGACGACCCCGGGACCCGCATCGTGGTGTGCTGCGGGTCGGGCGGCGTCGGCAAGACGACCACGGCGGCCGCCCTGGGGCTGCGCGCGGCCGAGCGCGGCCGCAAGGTGGTCGTTCTCACGATCGACCCGGCACGCCGGCTCGCCCAGTCGATGGGCATCGACTCGCTCGACAACATCCCCCGCCGGGTGAAGGGCATCGACGACTCCGCGGGCGGCGAGCTGCACGCCATGATGCTCGACATGAAGCGCACCTTCGACGAGATCGTCGAGGCGCACGCGGACGGCGAGCGGGCCGCCGCGATCCTGGGCAACCCCTTCTACCAGTCGCTTTCGGCGGGCTTCGCGGGCACGCAGGAGTACATGGCGATGGAGAAGCTCGGGCAGCTGCGGGCCCGGGACGAGTGGGACCTGATCATCGTCGACACGCCGCCGTCCCGCTCCGCGCTGGACTTCCTGGACGCCCCGAAGAGGCTCGGTTCCTTCCTGGACGGCAGGCTCATCCGGCTTCTCACCGCCCCGGCGAAGCTGGGCGGGCGCGCGGGGATGAAGTTCCTGAACGTCGGGATGTCGATGATGACCGGCACCCTGGGCAAGCTGCTGGGGGGACAACTCCTCAAGGACATGCAGACGTTCGTGGCGGCGATGGACACCACGTTCGGCGGCTTCCGCACGCGCGCGGACGCCACGTACAAGCTGCTCCAGGCGCCCGGCACGGCGTTCCTGGTGGTCGCGGCCCCGGAGCGGGACGCGCTGCGGGAGGCCGCGTACTTCGTCGAGCGGCTGGCCGCCGAGGACATGCCGTTCGCCGGCCTGGTGCTCAACCGGGTGCACGGCAGCGGTGCCGCCCAGCTGTCCGCCGAACGGGCACTCGCGGCCGCTGAGAACCTCGACGCCGCGGCGGCCGAGGACCTTGATCCCGACACCGCGGAAGATCTTGGCTCCGGGACTGCGGAAAATCTTGACGGGGCCCGCATTGTGGATCAGGAGGGCGGGAAAGCTGGACTTCGTAACTCTCCCGAGGCGTACGGCAGTTCAGAACCCTCCGCTTCCGCATCGTCAGTACCGGAAGCACCCGAAGCACACGCAGTACCCGAAACTCCTGACGGTTCCGTCGAAGGCTCCCCCGCCGCCACGGACACCGACCGGACCGTCACCGACCGGACCGTCGAACAGTTCACCGCAGATCTGCTGAGGCTGCATGCCGAGCGCATGCAGCTGCTCTCCCGCGAGCAGCGCACCCGTGACCGCTTCGCCGCGCGTCACCCCGAGGTGGCCGTGGCCGAAGTGGCCGCACTGCCCGGCGACGTGCACGACCTCGCGGGGTTGCGGAACATCGGGGAACGGCTCGCGGCCAATCGGCCTGAGCTGCCCGGGTCCGGCACCTGAGACGGCGCCGCGACCACCCGTAGGGGTCCGTACCCGCCACGGGTCCGCTGTGGTGGGTCCATGGGGCCGCCTCCCGGCGGCCCGTGTGACCCTTGGATGTCGCCTGACGCGTGTGTCACCCATGCCGGCCCATGAGGTGCCGTGCGGCTCACGGGGCGGCTGCACCCCATGGACGCCGTACGGGCCCTGGGCGCCACGCAAGGACGCCCGAGTGGCCGGGGAGTCGTGGTCCGAGGGAAACCCCTCAGCCCACCGCCGCGTAACGCTCGTACACCTCTTCCTCGTCGAGGGGCAGCAGGCCCGCACCGCGCTCGTACTCCGTGCGCGCGGTCTCCAGCAGGCGACGCCACGAGGTGACGGTGGGTCGCCTGCGCAGCAGTGCGCGACGCTCCCGCTCCGTCATGCCACCCCACACGCCGAATTCGACGCGATTGTCGAGCGCATCGGCGAGGCACTCCGTGCGTACCGGACATCCGGTGCACACTGCCTTCGCCCTGTTCTGCGCTGCTCCTTGAACGAACAGTTCATCTGGATCGGTAGTGCGGCAGGCCGCCTGCGCACTCCAGTCGGTTACCCAGCCCATACCGGCGCCGTCCTCTCCCGAATCGAGGCTCCCCCACGGCGGCAGCGGCATATTCACCGCCGCCAGTTGAGGACGTTACGGAAGGTGGGCACAGCGCAACACCCCCTTCGGGCCCAATCTTGAATGGCCCGAACGGACTATGCGTAAGCGGCAGATCACCCGGGGGAGTGACCTGAGGACATACGTGAGTATCCCGACGAAGCGGGACAGTTCAGTTGAGTCACAACGGACGCCTGGTGACGCATGAGGCTGATTCGGACACGACCTCCCCAAAAAATTGGGGAACCTCCGGAACGATTCGGGGTCGCCGGACGTATTGATACGTAGCCGCACTGCTGTGACAGTTGAGAGCAGCTTAGGCCAAGGCATATACGCGTGTCCGGCGAATGAGAACGTAGGCTGCCCTCATGCCAAAGAAGCTCTCGGGCGGTGGTCTGTCGCCCACGCAGCAGGCCGCCAAGTTCCTCGGTGTCAGCGTGCTCGCCGGAGCAGTCATGGCCGGACTCGCGTTGCCCGCCGCGGGTGCGCTGGGCCTCGCGGCCAAGGGTTCCGTCCAGGGGTTCGACGAGATTCCCGACAACTTGAAGAGCCCCGCGCTGAGTCAGCGCACCACGATCCTGGACAACCAGGGCGGTCAGATCGCGACGGTCTACTCGCGCGACCGCACGGTGGTCGACCTCAAGAACATCTCGCCGTACATGCAGAAGGCGATCGTCGCGATCGAGGACTCCCGCTTCTACCAGCACGGAGCGGTCGACCTGAAGGGCATCCTTCGCGCCGTGAACCAGAACGCGCAGAACGGCGGAGTGGCCCAGGGCGCCTCCACGCTCACCCAGCAGCTGGTGAAGAACTACTTCGTGGAGGAGGCCGGCGACGACCCGACGAAGGTCGCCCAGGCCACCCAGCAGACCCTCGGCCGCAAGATCCGCGAGCTCAAGTACGCGATCCAGCTCGAAGAGAAGCTCGGCAAGAAGAAGATCCTCGAGAACTACCTGAACATCACGTTCTTCGGCGAACAGGCCTACGGAGTCGAGGCCGCCGCCCAGCGCTACTTCTCCAAGCCCGCCAAGGACCTGAACCTCCAGCAGTCGGCGCTGCTCGCGGGCATCGTCCAGTCGCCCAGCCGGTACGACCCGGTCAACGACGAGGCCGAGGCCATCAAGCGCCGCAACACCGTCCTGCAGCGCATGGCCGAGGTGCACGACATCTCCCCGCAAGAGGCCGACGCGGCCCAGAACGCCAAGCTGGACCTGAAGGTCAGCCAGCCGAAGAACGGCTGCATCACGGCGGTCAAGGGCGCGGGCTTCTTCTGCCGGTACGTGGAGAACGTGTTCCTCACCGACCCGGTCTTCGGCAAGACCAAGGAGGACCGGGCCAAGGTCTGGAACCAGGGCGGCCTGACCATCCGTACGACGCTCGACCCGCAGTCCCAGAAGTCGGTACAGGACTCGATCAAGTCCCACGTCAACAAGTCGGACTCGGTCGCCACGGCGGCCACGCTGGTCCAGCCGGGGACCGGCAAGATCGTCGGCATGGGCCAGTCGAGGCCGTACGGCCTCGGGAAGAACGAGACGGAGTACAACTACTCGGTCGACCGGGACATGGGCGGATCGAACTTCGGATTCCCGACCGGTTCGACCTTCAAGCCGTTCGTGGCCGCGGCCGCGCTGGAGGAGGGCCGGCCGGCGACGCAGGAGTACGACTCGCCGTACAAGATGTCCTACCCCAGCCCCGTCCAGACCTGCGGCAGCAAGCCCTGGACCAACCAGCAGAACGAGACGCTCACGAACGAGAGCCACTCGGAAGAGGGCCCTTACCCGCTGAAGACGGCGATGGCCAAGTCGGTCAACACCTACTTCGTGCAGATGATCTCGGACATCGGCATCTGCCCCGTGGTGAAGCTGACCGACAAGCTGCACGTCGTGCAGGGCAACGGCGACAAGCTGCCCGAGGTGCCCGCCATCACCCTCGGCTCCAAGGGCATCGCCCCGCTGACCATGGCGAGCGCGTACGCCACCTTCGCGTCCCGGGGCATGTACTGCTCGCCGATCGCCATCGAGTCGATCACCCAGCAGGTGGACGGCAAGCAGAAGTCACTGGAAGTACCGAAGTCGACCTGCACGCGGGCCATGTCCGAGACGACCGCGGACACCGTCAACACCCTGCTCAGCGGCGTGATCGACTCCGGTACGGGTCAGCAGGCCGGCCTGTCCGACCGGGCCAACGCCGGTAAGACGGGTACGACGGACGAGCGTCGCAACGCCTGGTTCGTCGGTTACACCCCGAACCTCGCGGGCGCGGTGTGGGTCGGCAGCCCCAAGCAGGACGTCAAGATGACGAACATCAACATCGGCGGTGTCTACCACTCCCTCGTCTACGGCGGCGAGGTGCCGGGCCCGATCTGGAAGGACGCCATGACGGGCGCCCTCGCGGGCAAGGACTCCCCCTCCTTCAACCTGATCGACATCCCCGATCCCGAGCCGGAACACGGCGACGACGGGGGTGACGGTGGCGACGGGGGTGACGGCGGCGACGGCGGCGACCGGGGCAACACCATCGACGGGAACAACGGCAGCAACGGGAATGGCGGCAAGTTGCCGACGCCTTCCTTCTCGATCCCCGAGGGCTTCCTCCAGGGACAGAACGGCACCGGGGGGCGCCACCACCGTTAGTCCTCCGCCGGTCTCCTCGGGGGCCGGGCGAAGGAATCTCCGGAAGAGGACGCACTGAAAGAGGGACGCCACCACGGTGGCGTCCCTCTTGGCATCCCTCTTGACGTCCTTCTCGACGTCCCGCTTGTCGTCCCGCTTGACGCGGAGGCCTCAGCCGGCGAGCAGTTCCTTGACCACGGCGGCGACCCGGCCGCCCTCGGCCAGGCCCGCGACCTTGGGGTTGACGATCTTCATGACCTGACCCATGGCCCGCGGCCCCTCGGCACCCGCCGCCCTGGCCTCCTCGACGGCCTGTCCGACGATCTGCCGGAGCTCTTCCTCGGAGAGCTGCTTGGGCAGGTACGTGGCGAGGAGCTCGCCCTCCGCCTTCTCCCGCTCGGCCGACTCGGGCCGGCCACCCTGCGCGAAGGCGTCCGCGGCCTCTCGGCGCTTCTTCGCCTCGCGGGTGATCACCTTCTGTACCTCGTCGTCGGAGAGCTCGCGCTTCGTCTTGCCGGCGACCTCTTCCTTGGTGATCGCGGAGAGGGTCAGCCGGAGCGTGGCGGAGCGGAGCTCGTCGCGCTCCTTGATGGCGGCGTTGAGGTCTTCCTGCAGCTTCGACTTGAGCGTGGTCATGCCGACGATTGTCGCAGGTGTGGTGAGGCGGACGCCCGCTGATTTCGGCGCCGGTGTCGGACGGCGTTCCGGGGCGGCCCTCCCACGCCGGAACGGACCGCCTTCCTCCGGTTGCCGGTGCCGAGGTTGTCCACAGGCGGGGACGCGAAGCCGCCGGGGTCTGACACGATGGACGTATGCGCGCACGATACGGAGTACCCCTGGGAATCACGGCGGTGGGCGCCGCCGGACTGTTGTACGCGGCAGGATTCGAGGCCCGCTCGTTCCGCCTGAGGCGGGTCACGATCCCGGTCCTGCCACCCGGCATGCGACCACTGCGTCTCCTCCAGGTCTCCGATATCCACATGGTCAGCGGGCAGCGCAAGAAGCAGCGCTGGCTGCGCTCCCTGGCCGGTCTGCGCCCCGACTTCGTCATCAACACCGGGGACAACCTCTCCGACCCGGAGGGCGTTCCCGAAGTCCTGGACGCCCTCGGCCCCTTGATGGAATTTCCCGGCGCGTACGTCTTCGGCTCGAACGACTACTACGGCCCCAAACTCCGCAACCCGGCCCGGTACTTGTTCGAGAAGACCCAGGGCCGCCACGGCCTGAACGGCAACAGGCCGGCCGTTCACGCCATCCACAACCCGTGGGAGGACCTGCGCGACGGCTTCGACACGGCGGGCTGGCTCAACCTGACGAACACCCGGGGGACCCTGAAGATAGAGGGCTCCGAGATCGAGCTGACCGGTCTCGACGACCCGCACATCAAGCGGGACCGCTACGCACGCGTGGCCGGCGGCCCCTCGGAGTCTGCCGACTTCTCCCTGGGCGTGGTCCACGCTCCGTACCTGCGCACGCTCGACGCGTTCACGGCGGACGGCTACCCCCTGGTCCTGGCCGGCCACACCCACGGCGGCCAGCTCTGCCTCCCCTTCTACGGCGCCTTCGTCACCAACTGCGACCTGGACACCGACCGCGTGAAGGGCCTGTCCACGCATACGGCGGAGGGGCGGACGTCGTACATGCACGTCTCGGCGGGCTGCGGCACGAACCGCTACACGCCGGTGCGTTTCGCATGCCCGCCCGAGGCGTCGCTCCTGACCCTGGTGAGCCGCTAGCGGGCCTGCTGCTCAGAGTGGACCTCCGATCACGGCTCATGAGCCGTGAAACGTGATCATGAGCCGTGATCATGGCCCCCTGAGCCCCTAAGACCCTGACTACGCAGTACCGCGCACTGCTGACGACACACCGCCCGTTGCTGGGCGCACTCGAGGCCGCCCCGACGCCCTTCCTCCCAGGCCCACAACTCAACCAAATGTCCCAAATGGCACGATGCGCCCACCCCACTTAACGTGGGCGCATGATCGCCCCGATCCCCAAGGACATACCCGACCTCCCCCCGATCCCGGGTATCGCCGCACTGGCCCCGTACAACGTCCCGTCGGCGGCGGTGGTGTCCCCCGTGCACCGCCCGCTCGCGACGGCCTTCCGCCTCCTGGTCGCCATGGCGGCAGCTGCGGGCATCGCCATCGACCTGTACCTGGGCAGCCCGGCACATGTGCTGAGCTACTTCGCCACCCAGAGCAACCTGCTGGTGGCCATGGTCCTCGCCGCGTCGGCCCGGCGGGCATGGATGGCCCGCCGCCCACTGCCCGCGGCCCTCACGGGTGGCACGCTTCTGTACATCCTGATCACGGGCCTGGTCTTCCACCTGCACCTGGCGAACCGTCCCGGCGGCTTCTCGATGACCGGCGAGACCGCCTCACTCAACGGCTGGCAGGCCATCGCCAACCTGATCCTGTACACGGTGACACCGGTCGCCGTGGTGATCGACTGGCTTCTGCTGACGCGCCCGGCCTCACTGGCGATGCGCTACGCGGCCACCTGGCTCGTCTACCCCCTCATCTACCTGGTCTTCTCCCTCACCCGCGGCGCGATGCTGCCGCCGGGCACCACGGAGCGCTACCTCTACCCCTTCGTGGACGCCGACCGGCACGGATACGTCGGCATCCTCGGAAACACCGCGATCCTCGGCGTCGCCTTCTACGCCCTCGCCCTCCTCGTCGTCGCCCTGGACCACCTCCGCCCCGACCCACTGCGCCACGGCGGCCGACGCCCCGAAAACCGGATTTCGTCTCCGGCCACCGGTGGGCTAAAGTAAACGACGTCGCCGCGAGAAGCAGTGACAATCGGGGTGTAGCGCAGCTTGGCAGCGCGCTTCGTTCGGGACGAAGAGGTCGTGGGTTCAAATCCCGCCACCCCGACAGCAGGTCAGAGGCCGGTGAGTAAATTTACTCACCGGCCCCTTTCATGCTCTGGGGGCCAAACAGGGGGCCAAAGGGTCAGGCCCCGAGTGCGTCCGCCTCGTCATCGTCTTCGGCGAAGATCTCGTCCATCGCCTCGGCACCCTCCGTGATCACTGGCCGGAGCTGCTTCCGGTACACCGCTTCCGTCGTCGTCTGGCTGCTGTGACCGACCAGGAGCGCGATGCGCTCCAGCGGGATCCCGTGATCCGACAGCGGGGACACGAAGCTGTGCCGCAGCTCCCGCGGCGTCCATTCCGGCTCCAGCCCTGCCTTCTTCACGATGGCCTTGAAGTCGCGCCGGACGTTGGCAGCATCGAGCGGTTCCCCGCTCCGCGTCGTGAAGACACGGCCGGCCGGACTCCACTCCATTCCCTTCGAGCCCCGCTCCTGCTTCTGCCACCGCAGATGCTCTTCGAGGACGTCGACTACCTGCTTCGGGAGTGCGATGGTTCGGCGGCTCTTCCTGGTCTTGGTTTCCCCGTGCTTGCGCACTGAGCGCCACACCGCCACGTGAGGCGGCACGCCATCCTGCGGCGACAGGAAAACGTGGTCCCACGTGAGGGGACGCGCCTCTTCCGTGCGAACACCACTGAGGAGCGAGACCACGAGATAGGCATACAGTCGTGATCCACGCGTGGCGGCCAGTACAGCCTTCGCCTGCTCCAGATTCAGGGCTTTGCTGGGACGGCCCGGTCGTCCCTCTGGCGCGGTCACCAGCAGTGCCACGTTCCGCACGGCCTTGTCCCGACGCTGGGCATGTTCGATGGAGCGACGCAGCACGGCGAGCAGATCCCATGGTCGCCGTTAATCGACCGGCAGCTCGCGCTCCTCGCCCAGGTCGCCCCGTCGACCACGGGTGCCGTGCGTGTCGCTGTGACGACGCCAGCCGCACGAACGGACAGCACCTGGGTATTGGGCTTGCTCGGGCTCAAAGCCGTGCTCCGGCAGCTTCGTTGGGGTTGGGGTCGGGGTTGCGAAGTGGCCGGACCCGGGTTCTGGCGCCTGTCATCCTGAGAGGGGCGACGGGGAGATCGGCGACTACTGAGGGGCGGACGCCAACGTGAGTCGACGTACGGTCTGGACCGCGACGCTCACGGCATTCGGTCTGCTCGTCCTCCTCGTAGGCGCGGTCGTTTTGGTGCCCCGACTGCTCTATCCACCGCTGGACACGGACGACCTACGTGCTGTCGGTAGTGCACAGGCACGCATTGAGTTGCAGCAAAGCCAGTCCCGGCTGGCCAACGACGCGCGTTCGGCGATGCTTCAAAGCTGCGTAGGCCTGCTGGTGGTGATCGGCGCCGGAGCGACTTGGCAGCAAGTTCATGTCAGCCGGGAGAGCCAGATCACGGAGCGCTTCACGCGGGCCGTGGATCAGATAGGCAGTAGTGATACGAACGTCCGCATCGGTGGGATCTACGCGCTCGAACGGATCGCGAAGAACTCCCAGGCTGATCGTGATCCGATCCAATTCCTGCTGGGTGCCTTCGTCCGAGGCAGACTCACCTGGCCGGTTGGCGCGACCGACGGTCCCGAGCACCCCACGTCAGCAGTCGATGAACGACTGCCCAAGTTGAACGTCCGCGCCCCCGATGTTCAGGCTGCCATGTGGGTCTTGGAGCGTCGTTCGAGGACCCCGGACGATCCCGCGCTCTACCTGGCGCGAGTCGATCTGCGCGGCGCGGCGCTCCGCCGTGCCCGTTTGAGCCGGACGCAATTTCGCCACTCCAACCTGGCCCGGGCTTCGCTGGTCGATGCGCAACTCGACCGCTCCGACTTCACGGATGCCGACCTTCGCGGCGCTCTCCTCGATGATGCGAACCTCAAGGGTTCGAATCTGAGCGGCGCACATCTGCAGGGAGCCAGTCTGCGAAGGGCCGATTTCCGCGGTGCGAATCTGCGGGGAACCGACTTCCGTGCCGCAGTCTTCGACGGGACCCTGCTGACCGGCGCCCAGGCAGACGCAACCACGGTCTGGCCCACCGGAATCAGTGCCGAGTTGCGTCATGCGCTCGGGATAGTCGACGTGGGCGGGAGTCCCGTTTAGGCGCTCTCACCCGCCCTCCCGGCTGATGAGAAGTTCTGGGGACCCGTTCGATGTGGGCGTGTTCCTCACGCCGGTCTCGGGCGGCGAGCCCGTACGCGAGAGCGGTGCTCGTCGGGAACACCGCGCAGGCCCGGGCAGACTGCCTCCTCACAACCGCTTCGCGGTGCGGAACAGCTTTGCGTAGAAGCCGTTGCCGTCGAGGCGCGAGACACCGCCCTGGTCGCCGATCGTCGGGCCGTTCTGCTCCTTGCGGCTGGAGATGAAGACCTTGTGCCCCTCGGTGTCCGGCCCCAGGTAGATCGCGGAGTGGTCCATGTGGTCGGCGGTACGGTGATCCATCTTGAAGAACAGGAGATCGCCGGGCTGCAGGACGTCGATGTTGTTCGGCCGCTCGTACCAGGGGCTCGGGCCCTGGAGTTTGATGACGTCCACGCCCTCCTTGCCGCGGGCCATGCCGTCGGCAGTGCGCGGCAGCCCGTCGCCCTTGCCGTTGCTGGACATCAGCGGGTACCGCGCGCGGTACCCGTACACCAGCCGCAGATAGCCGGAGCAGTCCACCGACCGCAGCCGGTCCTTTTGCGGGTAGGTCGTGGTGCCGTCCCGGAAGGTGTACGGGATGCCCAGGTAGTCGTAGAAGTCGGTCTGTTCGGCGCGGTCGACGCCGTCGGACTTGAGGGGACCGTAGAACGCGTGGCCCGAGTACTGGATGCCCTGGTCGTCCTTCTTGACCGGTGCGCCCTGGGTGTACTGGAAGGCGAAAGCGAAAATGTCGTCCTCTTCGCTGCCGTAGTACTGCTTGAACCAGTCCTTGAACCATTGCTGCTTCTCGGAGCCCTTGGTCCACGACTCCGGCATGAGGCGCACCCAGTCGTCGGTCGCCACCTTGGTGTTGGTGGTGGCCGGTTCGACGAAGGTCCGCGTCGGGCCCTTGAGGGTGGATGTACGAGCGCCGTCCGTGAAGGTGGCGATGACCGCGCCCTTGCCATCGCGCAGGACCGAGCGCGCCGGGTTGTTCAGCCGTTCCCAGGTCTGCTTGCCGGTCGCCTTGCCCGAGGTCTGCAGGTTCTCGGTGATCGTCTGGGCGGCCGGGAGCTTGGCCTGCTCGTCCCTGCGCAGTTCGTAGGTGAAGTAGGCGCTGCCCGCGAGCAGCGCGAGGACCGTCACCGCGTGGAGGACGGGACGGCCTTTGCGCTTCGGCATGGTGAGGGCTCCAGGAGTGCGTGGGGTGAAGAGGTTCAGGCGGACGGCATGGCGCCCAGGAGGATGCCGGCGGTCAGCACCACATAGGTGGCGAGGGTGACCGATCCGACGGACAGCAGGGTCGCGCCCTTGGGCTGACGGACCATCTGGTAGCCGATCAGGCCGGGGACGATGAAGCCGAGTGTCTGGTTGGCGTACAGCAGCGGGAACTCCATCTGGAGCACGATGATCACCGTGGCCTGGATGAGCACTCCGCTGAGCACCACGGCGGCGAACAGCCGCTTGCCGTACAGGATCACGAACTTCTGCATGAGCAGCGTGGCGAGG
Organism: Streptomyces sp. NPDC005195; assembly: GCF_040608315.1. Taxonomy (NCBI): domain Bacteria; kingdom Bacillati; phylum Actinomycetota; class Actinomycetes; order Kitasatosporales; family Streptomycetaceae; genus Streptomyces; species Streptomyces sp. NPDC005195. The sequence continues at coordinate 269,380 of NZ_JBEXHZ010000004.1, read as the reverse complement.
TAGGTCAGGACGGTCACGCCTACCACCAGCGCGGCTCGCTGGAGGTCCTCGATGAGGGTCAGCGCGAGCCAGCCAGGTGTGATCATGCCGCCCGGCGACAGGTTGGTCGTCAGGTAGCACATCAACGAGAACATCAGCCCCAGACCGATGCCGATCGCGGCGATCTCGGGGGTGAGGACGGAGGGGATCAACGCTGTTCTCCTGGGCTGTGCCACTGCTGGCTGTCGTCGGCGGAAGGCTGCGGAGGGATACGGGGTTGGAACATGCCGCGGGGCGGGGCCTGCCCGGCCGGCGGGTGGGTGTCCGGACGCACCCCCGGCGCGGCGGGGGCGGCCTGGTCACCGCGGTGCGGCTGCGGCTGCGGCTGCGGCTGCGACCAGGTGTCGTAGGCGTACCCCTGGTCCTGCGCCGCTCGACCCGCCTGGTGCTGGGGTACGGCGTCACGCTGCGCGGCGGGGGTCTGCGAGGGGTGCGGCCTCTGCGCGTAGCGCGACTCGTACGCCTCCGAGTAGCCCTGGTACGGGTCGATGCGGGGCGCGTACAGCTGCACGGTTTCGACGTGCTCGGGCACGGCGCGTGCGGTGGGCGCGGCGGGTGCGGTGGGTGACGCGGCGGGACGGTCGGCCGCGGCAGTGACCGTGGGCTCGTCGGCGCTCTCGTCGGGCGGCAGTTCGGCGAGATGCTCCAGCAGGATCTCGCCCTGGCCGTGGATGTTGCCGATCGCTACCAGCGAGGACTCCGGACCGAGCTGCTTCAGCAGCAGGGCCATGAACTCCTCCGGATCGCGCTTGTCGCCGCCGAGGTCGACGGCGCGCGAGCGGAACTCGGCGGGGATGGCGTCGATGGCGGACTTGGCCGGGTGGCCGATGACGAAGACACGCTCGGGGTCGAGGTCGGGGATGATCTCGCCCATCTGCCCGTTGCGCTCGACACGGTCGGGACGGCAGTTGATGACCACGTTGAGCGGGCGGTGGATGACGCCGAGGTCGAGCAGCTGGTTGATGTTCATCAGCGTCGACTCAGGGTCGTTGGCAGCGAACACGTTGGCGAAGCGCATCTTCTTGCCCTCGGGCGTCAGATAACGCTCGACGGAGAGGACACCGGGGTCCGGCGGGGCCTCGTACATGCCCTGGAGGGCCGTCCGGCGGTCGACGCCGAGGAGTTCCGCGACGGTGAGCGCGATGGCCACGTTCTCCTTGAAGGTGAACCAGCTGAAGCCGCGCAGCTCCTCATCGCTGACCATGTCCGGGTCGGCGTAGACGAGCTTGCAGTTCCGTGAGTCCGCCTCCTCCTGGAGGATGTGGAAGCGGTCCTTCTCTGCGGTGACGCAGATGCCGTCCTCCGGCATGGAGCGGCACAGCGAGCGCGCCACGTCGTCCAGGGTGGGACCCATCTCGGCGAGGTGGTCCTCTCGGACGTTGCACAGCACGCCGATGGTGGAACGGATCAACTTGGACTGGTTGATCTCCTGAAGGGCCGGCATGACCGCCATGCACTCGATGACCAGCGCGTCCGGCTTGTACGCGGCTGCGCGCCGCACGATGCCGATCTGCTCGACCACGTTGGCGATGCCGAACTTGCGGTAGACCGGCTCCTCGGTGGCGTCGGGGTGGATGAACCGGGCGGCGGTGCCGGTCGTCTTGGCGACGGTGACCAGGTCGCCGCCGCGCAGCGCGCCGGCGCAGAGCCGGGTGATGGACGACTTGCCGCGGATACCGTTGACCAGGACCCGGGCGGGGATCTGGTCCAGGTTGGTGAAGTGCCGCCGCTGCTCCACGATGCCCGCTGTGAGCAGAATCGCGCAGCAGACCATCAGCACGGTGTAGAGGAAGAGCACGGGGATCAGTTCCTTGTGTACTGCTGGGGCGGGTACGGCTGGGGCGTTTCCTGCGGCGGCTCGTGCTGCCGGGGTACGGACGGCGGGGCCTGGCTGCGGCCGGGCTGTTGCCTGCGCTGGTCCTGCACCTGCTGCCGGATGAGTTCCACGGAGCGGGTGACGGCACCGACCTCGTCGTGGTGCTGCGGGAAGAGCACGGTCTTGCGGTCGCCCCCGGCCAGTGCCTCGGCCCGGTCGGCCAGAGCGCGCAGCGGCCGCGCCACCACGATGTGCAGCCAGCCCAGACAGGCGGCGGCCGCGGCGGCACCGAGCAGCCCGGCGAGGACCGTACGGTTCTGGGTGTTGTACTCGGGGATGTCGAGGCGGTCGACCCGCTGCCAGCTGACCACGCTCCAGCCGAGGGACTCGGCCGAACCGGTCCCGGAGAACGGCGCGGCGGCGGCGATCCGCACCCCGTTCTCGCGGTAGAGCACACCGTTGGGGCGCGGCTTCTTGCCGAGCCTCTGGGCGCTGGCCGCGACGAGGTCGTTCAGGTGGTCGTCGGGCAGCGACTGGAAGGCGAGGAAACCGGTGTTGCCCGCGATGACCTTGTTCTGGTCGTCCACGAGGCGGATGACGCCGAGGCCCGGCCGGTTCAACAGCGCGTTGAGGAACTCGACTCGGAACTCGCCGACCAGCTGGGCTCCCTCTCGGCCCGGGATCTCGGCGGCGGCGACGACCACGGGCTCCTTGCCGCCGTGGCCCAGCAGCCGGACGGGGACGCTGGACACCCTCTTGGACTGGATCACCTTGGGCTTCTTGCCCTCGCGGGCCTGGACCGCCCCGGACGAGTCGACGACGTAGAGCGAGCGGTAGCGCCGGTTCTCGTTGTACGTGCGTTCCAGCACCTTGCCCATGTCCTCGGGTTCGGTCCGGTCGCCGATCAGGGACGCGACCGACTGGAGGTCGGCGTCACCCTCGTTGAGCGCGCGGCGCACCCGGTCACTGAGCGTGTCGGTGCGTTCACGCTGGTCGTCGACGAGTTGCCGGGGGACGACGGCCGCGCTGTCGGCGCGGTTGACCAACAGCATGAGCGGCGCGGACCAGGCCAGCAGCAGCACCGCGCAGGCCACGAGGAGGGCCCGGGTGCCCACCCGGCGCACTCCGCGCGGACGCGGGAGCGGACCGGAGGCGTCGGTGGCCTCACCGAGCAGCTGCCGGCGGAGCCGTTCCAGCGCGTTGCCGATGCGATGTGCCTCGCCGTAGCCGGGCACGGTGACAGAGCGGGCCAGATCACCCCGGGTGAGCCGGCGGGACTCCAGGAACAGCCGGATCAGCGGGCGCTGCACGGTGGCCAGCAGGACCGTCACGGCCAATGCGCCGACGACGAGCAGCGCGCCGGCCGCCAGCAGACCGAACACCGGCGAATGGGCCCGGGTGGACTCCTCCGTCACCTTGACCATGGCCACCACGGACAGGCCGAGCCCGGAGGCCGTGGTGGTCTCGCCGGGCTCGGGCACCGCCAGCGTGGCGTAACCGGCCACGGACCGGTCGCTCAGCAGCATCCCGCCGAGCAGGCTGCCGCTGACGCCCTGGTATCCGCTGGTGCCGGGCTCCTTGGCGCTGCGCGGATCCCGCCGGGCCTGGAGGGCGGCCCGCCGGGCGAAGTCCGCGAGCTGCTTGCGGGAGACCGTGATGTCCTTGCGGTCGATGCTGTTGCGCGCCGACTCCGGTTCGGCGATGCCGTCGCTGCTGAGGGTCGTGCCGGCCGCGTCGACCACGGCGATGGAGCGGAACTGGCCGAGGCTGATGCCGGGGAACTTCAGGTTCCGGGAGGCCACCAACAGCAGCTGCGGCTTGCCCGGCCAGGTCAGCAGTCCGAAGGACAGCAGCCGTACCTCGCCGTTCTTCAGCCGGACCATCCGCGGCGCCAGACCGTCCTCGCCGTCCAGCGAGGAGGTGTCCACGTCGGTCAGCGGCACCGTCTCACCGCGGGCCGCGACCAGCTTCCCGGTGTGGATCTCGACGACGGCGGTGCCCATCCACTTCTGGTAGGTGTTGCCGAGCTTGTCGAGGACAGCGTCACCGGAGACCGGCTGCCCGGCGCTGAACAGTGCGGCGGAGCGGGTGACGTCGGTGACGGATTCGTCGATGGAGGCGCGCAGCGCGATGGCGCCGTCCTCCGCGAAGTGCTGCTGGGACGTCAGCACCGCCACGGGCACTCCGGCGTTGTCGACGCGGCCGAGCACGAGTGCCGTGACGGCCGCGAGCGACAGCAGGAGCACCGACAGGACCGCGATCGGGGGGCGGATGCCACCGATCAGCGACATATCGGCTCGACGGCGGGCCCGGTGGTGCCGCGCCGGGGTCGATGACGCCAAGGGACGGTCCTCTCACGAATGAAGTCTCCGGGCGCGCCGAAAGGTAAGAGCACGCCTCGGGAAGCTCAGACATTCGAGAGAATGGTTAAGTTGCAGTAAGTCCGACGTGATCTCCGCAACATCGTGCAACCATCCGACAAGTACAGACAAATACCGCCTCTGTTAACCAGTTAATCTGGCAACCGTGTCAGCGGCTTCAGCCCGTCCGCAGCCGCACCGCGGTTCAGCAGAGTGCCCTCGGTGCGCTCGAAGGCCAGCCGCAGCCGTGCCCGCTGGACGTCCGTCAGGTCGTGGTCGGTGCGGAGCGCGGCCGTCACGTCCAGCAGGCGGTAGTCGCGGACATCGCCGTCGGCGTAGGAGGCGGTGCCCCCGTCGCGGACGTTCTCGGCGTCCGGCGGGATCGTCAGCAGCGTCGGCTCGTAGCGGGGCTGGACGTCCCAGTGGCCCTTGCCGCGCTCGGTGAACGTGAACCAGGCGATCACGCCCTCCTCGGTCAGTCCGGTCGGCACGTCGTGGCGGGCGATCTGGTTGCCGAGGCCGTAGGCCACCCAGGTGCCGCCGACCTTCTCGATCGGCTCCACGACGTGCGCGTGGTGGCCGATGACCAGGTTGATACCGGTGTTCCGGGCGATCTGCCGGGCGAAGGAGATCTGCGAGGAGGACGGTTCGGGGTGATGCTCACGGCCCCAGTGCAGGGAGAGGATCACCACCTCGGCTCCGGCGGCGCGGGCCCGCTGCTCAGCGGACTTGATCCGGCCCAGGTCCTGCTGGTTGGCCATCCACGGCTTGTCCTTCGGCAGCGTGTGCGGCTCGTTGAAGCCGTAGGCGAAGGAAATCTGCGCCACCTTCACACCCTTGACGTCCATGATCAGCGGGGTGGTCGCCTCCTTCTCGGTCCGGGCGGAGCCGGTGTGCCTGACGCCCGCGGCGTCCAGCGCGTCCAGGGTGCGTTTGACGCCCTCGTAGCCGTGGTCGAGGGTGTGGTTGGACGCGGTGGAGCAGGTGTCGTACCCGATGTCCTTGATCGTCTTCGCGGTCTGCGGCGGCACCTGGAAGTCGGGGAAGCCCTCGAACGGGCCCTTCGGCGTGCCCATCACCGGCTCGAAGTGGCAGATCGCCAGGTCCGCCTTGCTGATCACCGGCTTGATGCCGGTCATCATCGGACCGAAGTCGAGGCCGTCCACGGCCTCGCCAGTGGTCTTGGCGTCCTTGCGCGCCTGCTCGACCAGATCGGGATGCATCAGGATGTCCCCGGCGGCCGCGACGGTGAAGGTGCGCCCACCACCCTGGGCGCCGTCGTCGTCCGAGAGGAGACCACAACCGGACACGGCGGCGAGGAGGGAGAAGGGGGTCAGCAGGGACAGCAGGGTCCGGCTACGGCGTCTGTTCACCGGGATATCTTGATACAACCATGAGAGCCAATCGATCGCGTGTCATAACGATCGCAACATTTCTGCTGGTCGTTGCCGGTCTCGCCGGCGGCCTCACCGCCCTGCTGCGCACCACCCGCGGTGACACGGCCGGCACCGGTCGGCCCGCCCCGAGGGGCAGCGCGCAGATCGACCTGGCGCACGCGGTCGCGGACTACACCAGCCGGTTCGGGCCCGACCAGGGCTATCTGCGACCCGGCCGAACCGACCGCGAGGCCATTGCCGCAGGGATCGGCCTGCTGCTCGACGGCCACCGCAAACAGGCGGAGCAGCAGCTCCAGCAGCGGGATTTCACGCTGCGCACCCTCGTCGACCGGGTCTCGGGCCGCCACTACGCCGAGGTGGCCGACCGCACCGACGCCGCCGCGACACCCCGCGGTTGGGGCCGGGTCTACATCGACCTGGACCACCGTCCGAGCTGGTCCGTCCAGGTCCCGCACCCGGTCTTCGACCGGGGCACGGAGCAACTCGGCGTACGGGTACTACGCGGCTCCCCTGGCGGAATCCTGGTGATTGCTGGAGCACATCGCAAATCAGGAGTGGGTAATTCCGCCGATGTGGCGCACCGCCGGGACACGGTCTTCCACGCCATCTGCGCCGAGCTGGCCCGCCGCGGCATGCCCGGGATCCAGTTGCACGGCTTCGCCGCCTCCTCCGCACCCGGCTACGACGTCGTCACCTCCACCGGGGCCGGCTCCGCGGGCCGGCAGGACGGCAGGGACCTGGCCGACGCCCTGCGCACCCACGGCTTCCGGGTCTGCCAGGCCTGGGCACGGTCCTGTCCCCTCGAGGGGCTGACGAACATGCAGGGACGGGTGGCCGACGACGACCATGTGGCGTTCCTGCACGTCGAGTTCTCCCCCACGACGCGCGCCGGCGGGCAGCCCGCCGAGAGGGCGGCCGCCGCGGTCGCCGACATCACGCGCGACTGGGCGAAGAGGCCCGTGGCGGACTGAGTCCGCCACCACGCCATCGAAGCGCACCGCTTTGAAGACTTCGGCAGGAGGACCGTGGGCATGTTCACCACAGTCGCGTCCTGCTCACCGGCGCGTCCGGGAGGCCGCGGACCAACCGCCACCGCCGCTTTGACCTGCACGAATTCCGCCCCGAGCAGGTGGACGACATGATCGCCACACTCGGACGACCAGAAGGAGAGAGGTCCCGTTGACCGCCCCGACCCCCGTTCCGACGCACGTCCCCGGGGCCGCTGCCGCCTCCCCTCTCCCGCCCCGCCCCTCTCTCCCCTCCCTCCCGCCCCCCTCTGCCTCTCCCAGGAGTCCCCGTACGGTGGCAGTCGGCGCCGCCGGATCGCGGCCCTGCACCCTGGTCGTCTGCCGGGGGTGCTGCTGCGGGGATCCGGTGAAGTATCCCGATGACGACCACACCTGGCAGCTGGAGCGGCTGCGGGCCGGGGCCGAGGCGTCCGAGGGGCGGTTCGTGGTGCGGACCGTGGACTGTCTCGGGCCCTGCGACCAGGCCAACGTGGTGGTGGTGCGGCCTTCCGGGGAAGGGCGGCGCAGAGGTGCGCGGCCGATCTGGATCGGGTTCGCGATGGGTGACGACTGCACCGAGGAGCTGGTGAACTGGGCCGCCGCCGGGGGGCCGGGGGTCGCTCCGCCCCCGGTCGCGCTGGAGTTGCAGTTCGTCCGGCCGCCGCGCGAGGCGCGGGCCCGCACCAGGACCCGTACCCGAGGCCGTACCCGCGGGTGAGTCCCCGGGCGGGTCCCCGGGCGGGTCCGTCCCCTCCCGGGGTCAGTACCCGAGCCGCTGTCCCAACCGCTGCCGGGCGGCGGCGACTTGTGCCGGCCGGCCGTATGGAACCACGCGTCCCGGTAAGGCACTCTTCTCCCTTGTGGGGACCCTTCCGTACCAAAGCCCGCCGCCCGAACCCGCCGCGCACATGGTGGTGGCCGGGGACGACGCCCTGGCGCACCGGCTCGCCGCGGAACTGCGCGGTGTGTACGGCGAGCGGGTGACCCTCGTCGTACCGCCCGCACAGCGCCGCGTGCGCCCGCCGGTGGTCGGACGGGCCCGGGGCTCGACCCTGTTCGACCGGGTCTCCGCGGCGGTGAACCGGGCCGCCGGGAACGGTGACGCGCCACCCGGCCGTACGGCCGAACCACCCGGTTCAGAAAGGGTGTTGGAGGCGGCTGAGCTCACCGAGGCGGTGCTCGCCGAGGCAGGCGTCGAACGGGCCGCCGCCCTTGCGCTCGTCCATGACGACGACGAGGCCAACATCCGGGCCGCGCTCACCGCGCGCCGCCTGAACCCGCGGCTGCGGCTCGTCATCCGGCTCTACAACCGGCGTCTCGGCGAGCACATCAAGGAACTCCTCGACCAGGCATCGGCGTTGGCCACGGCCGGTATCGACGACGTCACCGCGAGCGGCGGCGGTGACGGGGGCGGGTTCGACGCGTCCACCACCGTGCTGTCCGACGCCGACACCGCCGCGCCCGCGCTCGCCGCGACCGCCGTCGCCGGCACCAGCAAGGTCGTCCAGACGGACGGACTGATGCTGCGGGCGGTGGAACGGCCTCCGCCGGGGCCCGGCGAGGTCGCCGACCCCGGTCTGTGCACGCTCGCGCTGCTGTCCGCCACGACCAACGACCCGGCCGGGGCCGACGGTTCCGAGAGCAGCGGTCCGCAGGGACCCCGGCTGCTGCCCGACGAACGGGCGGTGGCCGCCGCCACCGGGCGCGGGACCGTCGTCCTGGAGACCGTGTCGTACACCGCTCCCGCGGTGTCCGGCGGGCGCAGCGTCCCGCCCTTCGCCTCGCTGGTGTCACGGCGGCTGCGCTGGTCGTTCGCCGGGCTGGTGGGGTGTGTGATCGGGCTGGCGGTCGCCTCCATGGCCGTCACCAGGGAGCCTCCGCTCCAGGCGACCTATCTGACGCTGCTCGACCTCTTCGCCATCAACAATCCCGCCATCGGGGAACCGGTCGGGAGGCAGGTCCTCCAACTCTTCTCCGGGCTCGTCGGGTTGCTGCTGCTTCCGGTGCTGCTCGCCGCGGTGCTGGAGGCGCTGGGTACGTTCCGGAGCGGGTCCGCGTTGCGCAAACCGCCGCGGGGACTGTCCGGGCATGTGGTGCTGCTCGGGGTCGGCAAGATCGGTACCAGGGTGCTGGCGCGTCTGCGGGAGCTGAACATTCCCGTGGTGTGCGTGGAGGCCGACCCCGAGGCGCGGGGGCTGGCGCTGGCACGGCGGCTGCGGGTGCCGGTGGTGCTGGGGGATGTGACCCAGGAGGGCGTGCTGGAGGCCGCGAAGATCCACCGGGCGCACTCGTTGCTCGCGCTGACCAGCGCGGACACGACGAATCTGGAGGCCGCGCTGTACGCCCGTACGGTGCGGCCCGATCTGCGGGTCGTGCTGCGGCTGTACGACGACGACTTCGCGACCGCCGTGTACCGGACCCTGCGGGCCGCTCATCCGCAGGCGCTCACGCGGAGCCGCAGCGTGTCTCATCTGACCGCGCCCGCGTTCGCCGGAGCGATGATGGGGCGCCAGATCCTCGGGGCGATTCCGGTCGAACGGCGGGTGTTGCTGTTCGCGGCCATCGAGGTGGGCGGGCATGCCCAGCTGGAGGGGCGGACCGTGGGGGAGGCGTTTCGGGCGGGGGCGTGGCGGGTGCTCGCGCTCGAGACGGGGGTGGGGGGACGGCGGGATCCGGCGGGCTCAGGCGGGGGCGGCGGGGTGCCGCAGCGGGCGCCGAGCGGGCTGGTCTGGGATCTTCCCCCCTCCTATGTGCTGCGGGCGGAGGATCGGGTGGTGTTGGCGGCCACTCGGCGGGGGCTCGCGGAGTTGTTGGGGCGGCGGGTTCGGGAGCGGTCCGCAGGCCCTCCGGGCGAGTAGGGACGGGACGGGGCAGAGGCTCCCGCCCCGGTCCCCACGGGTCCCCGCAGCCGGCGGACCCGTGGGGACCGCCTCCGTCAGTCCGGAAGGTGGGTCCGGGCGAAGTTCATTTCCAGGTGGACCTGTTTGATGCGTTCGTCGACGACCAGGGAGCCGTGGCCGGCGTCGTAGCGGTAGACCTCGTGGACGGCTCCTCGGGCGGCGAGGCGGTCGACGTAGTTCTCGACCTGGCGGATGGGACAGCGGGGGTCGTTCACCCCGGCCGAGAGGTAGACGGGGGCCTTGACGGCGTCGACGTACGTCAGGGGTGAGGACGCCTCGAAGCGCTCGGGGACCTCCTCCGGGGTACCGCCCAGCAGGGTGCGGTCCATGGCCTTCAGGGCCTCCATCTCGTCGTGGTACGCCGTGACGTAGTCCGCGACCGGGACGGCGGCGATGCCGAGGGACCAGGCGTCCGGCTGGGTGCCCAGACCCAGCAGGGTGAGGTAGCCGCCCCAGGAGCCGCCGGTGAGGATCAGGCGCTCGGGGTCGGCGAGGCCGGACGTCACCGCCCACTCGCGGACCGCCGCGATGTCCTCCAGCTCGATGAGGCCGACCCGGTGCTTGAGGGCGTCCGTCCACTCCCGCCCGTATCCGGTCGAGCCCCGGTAGTTGACCCGCACCACCGCGTACCCGTGGTCCACCCAGGCCGCCGGGCCCGCCGCGAAGGAGTCGCTGTCGTGCCAGGTGGGGCCGCCGTGGATGTCGAAGACGGTGGGCAGCGGTCCCGTCGTCCCGGCCGGCTTCTGGACCAGGGCGTGGACCCTGCCGCCGGGGCCCTCCACCCAGACGTCCTCCACGGGCACCGAACCCGGGGACTTCAGGCCGGGGGGATCGAGGATGACGCCGCCGGTCGTCGAGCGGACCGACGACGGTTCGGCCGCCGACGACCACAGGTACTCCACGCTGCCGTCGGGGCGGGCCGTCGCCCCGGACACCGTGCCCGCGGGGGTGGGCACGCGGAGCAGCTCGCCGGACGCCAGGTCGTAGCGCCACAGGTCGCTGCGGGCCTCGAAGCTGTGCGCGATCAGCAACGCCGATCCGTCCGGATACCACTCGGCGCCCACGTCGCCGGGCAGGTCGAGGGACAGGTCCGTCTCCTCGCCGGTCGCGACGTCCCACACCAGCGGCTCCCAACGGCCGCGCCGCTGGTGCCCGATGAGCAGCCGGGTGTCCCCGTCGACCGGGGCGAAGCCCAGCACCTCCAGGCCCAGCTCGACCGTGCCGCCCTTGCTGTCGTCGAGCTCGGCGACCGTCGAGCCGTCCGGGCGCAGCACCCGCAGCGCCGAGTGCATCGCGTCGCCGTGCTCGGTGTGCTCGACGGCGATCAGGGAGCCGTCGTGGGAGAGGTCGCCGACACCGGCCGATTCCCGGTGGCGGTAGATCTCCACGGGTTCCTCGCCGGAGCGGACCAGGTGGATCGTCGACCCGTCCTCGTCCGTCGAGCGGCCCACGACGGCCGTCCGCCCGTCCCTGCCGATGGCGAGTCCCCCGGGGTAGGAGGGCTCCAGTCCCGGCGCGGCGGGCTCGTCGGCGCCGGCGGCACGCGCGTCACCCGCGTCACCGGCAGTTCCGGCGGTGGAGGCGGCGCCGCCGGTGCCGGCCGCGGCGAAACGCTGTCGGCGCCAGATGCCGAACTCGTCGCCGTCCTTGTCGTCGAACCACCAGATCCATTCGCCGTCCGGGGAGAGCACCCCGTCCGTCGTACCGTTCGCCCGGTCGGTGATCTGGCGCTGCTCGCCGGTCTCGCGGTCCCACGCGTACAGCTCGTAGGTTCCCGTCGCGTTGGAGACGAACAGCGAGCGGTGCGGGGCGTCCTCCGCCCAGTCCGGCAGCGACACCCTCGGTGCCCTGAAGCGCTTCTCCCAGTCGGGCATGGCCGCCTGCTGCTGCTCGACGGACCCGTTGCTCTCAGTCATGGCCCCATAGTGCCTGGCCCACCCGCCCTCGCGCCGACGAGGTCCCCAGCCTGTGGAAAACTCCGTCCGGAACCCTCGTCCCGCCGCGCCCGGCGACCGGTGCCGGACGGGCGGGTCGGACGGCGGGAGCGAACGCCGGGACCGGGCCCCGGAGCCCGGCCGCGCGCGGTGGCACCGTACCTTTGAAGCCGTGTACCGGTTCCTGCTGACGCCCCGCTGGTGGGGGATCAACGTCTTCGTGCTGTTGGCCATCCCCTTCTGCGTCTTCATGGGGTCGTGGCAGTTGAGCCGGTTCGAGGCTCGGGTCCAGGACCAGCGCGACGCCGGTGAGCAGGCCGCGGCGGCCAGGACGGATCCGGCCCGGCCGCTGCGCGAGCTGCTGCCCGTCGACAAGAACACGTCCGGCAAGCAGGCCGTCGCCACCGGCAGGTACGGCAAGCAGTTGCTGGTGCCCGGCCGCGAGCTGGGCGACAGGCGCGGGTACTACGTGCTGACGCTGCTGCGGACCGACGGCGGCCGGGCGCTGCCCGTCGTCCGGGGCTGGCTGCCCGGTACCGCGGATCCCGCGAAAGCGCCCGCCGCCCCGGCCGGCGAGGTGACCGTCACGGGCGCGTTGCAGGTCTCCGAGAGCCCGGGGTCCGACGGGGTGAGCGCCGCCGGTGGGCTCCCCGACGGGCAGACCGGCGCGATCAGTTCGGCGTCGCTGGTGAACCTGGTGCCGTACAAGGTCTATGACGCCTGGATCACCCTCGCGAAGGCCGACAGCGGGATGACGGCGGTGCCCGCGACCACCGCGCAGGGCACCGGCCTGGACCTCAAGGCGTTCCAGAACCTCGGCTACACCGGTGAGTGGTTCGTCTTCGCGGGCTTCGTCGTCTTCATGTGGTTCCGGCTGCTGCGCCGCGAGGCCGAGTTCGCGCGGGACGCGGAGCTGGGCCTGATCCCCTCCGAGGAGACGGATCAGGACGAGGAGACGGACCGGGACCAGGAGCGGAACGGAAACCCGGACGGAAGCCCGGACGGGGATCCGGTCCGGGACACCGCCGGGGCCCCGGCTCCGTAGAAACTCGGGCCCCGGCTCCGTAGAAACTCAGGTCCGGGGCGCCGTGTGCTCCCGGCCCCGGTCCCGTGAATTCCGGGTCGCGGCGCCGCCCCGCTCAGGACGCCGCCAGGATCCCCGTCCGGTACACCGTGCCCGCGCACGCGCCGGACACCGTCGTCGAGGCGGTCGCGCCCGTGTCCGTCGCGTAGGAGAGGGTGACGCTGCCGTCGGCCACGCCGTCCTCCGTGAGGAACTGGGCCGAGGTGCCCGTGCCGCCGGTGTCCGTACCGGTGCCGCCGGCCGTGGCGGCACCCTCCGTGGAGCTCGGATCCGGTGAGGGCTGGCCCCCGCCGGTGGTCGGACAGGTCTCCGAAGGCACCCAGGCGAACTTCACGACGTACGAGACACTCGGCTGCAGCACCAGCGAGGCGACCTCCGTGGAGGGGTCGGGCAGGCCGGTGGCCGCGTCGCCCGCCACATGGGTCACCACGCTGATCTTGGACGAGTCCGCCGCCCCCTGTGCCAGGGTGCTGACGACGCCCGCGGCGCTGACGGTGCAGCCGGTGCCGGAGACGTTCGAGACGCTGAAGGAGCCGTAGACCGCGCCGGTGGAGTCCGGGACGCCGAGGTTGCTGGTGGTGCCGCCGAGCTGCGCGGCCGTGCACGCGGACGCGGTGGACGCCGAGGCCGACGGATCGGGGCCTCCGGTGGCCGCCCCGGTGCTCGCCCCCTTGCCCTTGTCGGGCGCTCCCGTCCGGTCCTGTTTGCCATGGCCCTTGGAGGTGCCGGAGCCGCCGCCCGCGGTGCTTTCGCCGCCGTCCGGGTTCTTGCCCTGGCTGGTGCCGCCCTGGGCCTGCGAGCTGTTGCCCGCGATGGACGGGTCGGCGTTCGATCCCGAGGCGTTCGAGACGTGCACCAGGGCCGGGACGGCCGTGCCGATGAAGAGCGCGGCGGCGGCCATGCCGACGAGGGCCTGGCGCTTGCGGGCCCGCCGGGCGGGCACCGCCCGGCGCAGATGCTCCAGCGTGCCGTCGGCGGGTTCGATCTCCTCGACCGCCTGGTGCAGCAGCCGGCGCAGGGCCAGTTCGTCCGCGCCGAGGCTGTCGGAGCCCAGTTCGGCCGGGCCCTGTTCGTCGGGCTGTCCGTCGGGGCCGTGGTTCACAGTTCCGTTCCCAGCGTGCGATTGCCTGTGCTCGTGCTCCGGGCGCCGTTCCTCGTCACGGCGCCGCGCGTTCTCGTCGTACTCGCTCATGCCGGGGCCTCCATGGCCACACGGAGCGCCGCGATGCCGCGCGAGCCGTACGCCTTCACCGAGCCGAGCGATATGCCGAGGGTCTCGGCGACCTGGGCCTCGGTCATGTCCGCGAAGTAGCGCAGCACGAGGACCTCGCGCTGGCGGCGCTGCAGGCCCTTCATGGCCTTCTTCAGCGCGTCGCGCTCCAGCAGGTCGTACGCGCCCTCCTCGGCGCTCGCCATGTCGGGCATCGGCTTCGAGAGGAGCTTGAGGCCGAGGATGCGCCGGCGCAGGGCGGACCGCGAGAGGTTGACGACCGTCTGGCGCAGATAGGCGAGCGTCTTCTCCGGGTCGCGGACGCGCTTGCGCGCCGAGTGGACCCGGATGAAGGCCTCCTGGACGACGTCCTCGCAGGAGGCGGTGTCGTCGAGCAGGAGCGCCGCGAGACCCAGGAGCGACCGGTAGTGGGCGCGGTAGGTCTCGGTCAGATGGTCGACCGTCGTGCCCGCGGCCGTGCCGCTGTCCTCAGCGCCGTCGCGCTGGCTCGGTATGCGGGCGGGCCGCGCTGCGGGCATGGGCGCGATCACCGGCATGCCGCCGGGCGCGCCGGGGCTGCGGAGTCGGCGGGGCGGACGCAGGGGCGCGCCCCTCGTCTGTACCGCGGTGAATTCGAGTACCTCTGCCACGCCAGTTGGACACGCGTCCCCCCCTGAGGGTTGTACGCGACAGGCATCACATTCGCTTCAGCCATCACTTCGGCCGAAACCCCCACCCGCGCGCGCACCGCGGCGCCCACTCTCACGCACACCGCGACACCCACCGGAACAGATGCCGGAACCTCCGCCGACGCGCCCGGCAGCGCGCCTGGAAGTGCACTGAAAGCCCTCATGCGTAACAGCCCATCCCCTATGCCCCATGTGCCCTGCCGCCCCCGGACCACCCGCGCAGGGCTATCGCAAAGACGCTCCCCGCCCTCCGCGCGGTTGCGGAGAACGGGGAGGGAAATCTTCGAACGCCGGGTAGGTCTCGTTCAAGTGGTACGGACCATTATTCCGGCCACACGACTCACACAGATCCTACAAACGAATCCGGGGATGACCAGGGAGATTTTTCGCGGCCCGCGACCGCGGCCGGGAAACCTGCCGCGCAGGTCACGCCTTGCCCGGGTGACGAACCGACAGTTCCGCCGCCACCAGCTCGGCGATCTGCGCCGTGTTGAGCGCGGCGCCCTTGCGGAGGTTGTCGCCACAGACGAAGAGTTCGAGGGCGGTCGGATCGTCGAGTGCCCGGCGGACGCGGCCGACCCAGGTCGGGTCGGTACCCACGACGTCGGCGGGAGTGGGGAACTCCCCGGCGGCCGGATCGTCGAACAGGACGACCCCGGGCGCGGTGGCCAGGATCTCCCGCGCCTTCGCCACCGTGACCCTGCCCTCGAAGCGGGCGTGGACGGTGAGGGAGTGCGTGGTGACGACCGGGACGCGGACGCAGGTCACGGCCACCGGCAGATGGGGCAGTCCGAGGATCTTGCGGGACTCGTCCCGCACCTTCATCTCCTCCGAGGACCAGCCGTCCTCGCGCAGCGACCCGGCCCACGGTACGACGTTCAGTGCCACCGGCTCCGGGAACGGGCCGGTGTTGTCCCCCACCGCACGGCGTACGTCGCCGGGGCTGGTCCCCAGTTCCGTACCGGCGACCAGGGAGAGCTGCTGGCGCAGGGTCTCGACGCCGGCGCGCCCGGCGCCGCTCACCGCCTGGTAGCTGGAGACCACCAGTTCGCGCAGTCCGAACTCGGCGTGCAGCGCGCCGATCGCCACGATCATCGAGAGGGTGGTGCAGTTCGGGTTGGCGATGATCCCGCGCGGACGCATCCGCGTGGTGTGCGGATTGACCTCGGGGACGACCAGGGGCACGTCCGGGTCCATCCGGAAGGCGCCCGAGTTGTCCACCACGATCACGCCCTTGGCGGCGGCGATCGGCGCCCAGTGCGCGGCCACCTCGTCGGGTACGTCGAACATCGCGACGTCGACCCCGTCGAGGGCGGCCTCGCTCAGTGCCACCACCTCGACCTCCTCGCCGCGCACGGCCAGCTTGCGGCCGGCCGAGCGCGGGGAGGCGAGCAGACGGATCTCGCCCCAGACGTCCGCGTGCTGGGACAGGATCTGGAGCATGACGCGGCCGACGGCCCCGGTCGCGCCCACGACCGCGAGCGTCGGACGTCCGAGGCGTCCGGGGTGGCCGGAGTGACCGGAGAATCCGGAGTGTTCAGCCGGTCGCCCGGTCCGTTCGGCCATCAGCGGCCAGTGCCCCCGTAGACGACGGCCTCGTCGCTGTCGGAGTCGAGCCCGAAGGCGGTGTGCACGGCGCGTACGGCCTCCGGCACGTCGTCCGCGCGGGTCACGACCGAGATACGGATCTCGGAGGTCGAGATCAGCTCGATGTTGACCCCGGCGTCGCTGAGCGCCTCGAAGAAGCCGGCCGTGACACCCGGGTTCGTCTTCATGCCCGCGCCGACCAGCGAGATCTTGCCGATCTGGTCGTCGTAGCGCAGCGAGTCGAAGCCGATCACGGACCTGGCCTTCTCCAGGGCGTCGATGGCCTTGCGGCCCTCGGTCTTGGGAAGGGTGAAGGAGATGTCCGTGAGGCCCGTGGAGGCCGCGGACACGTTCTGCACGACCATGTCGATGTTGATCTCGGCGTCGGCGATGGCCCGGAAGATCGAAGCGGCCTCGCCCGGCTTGTCCGGGACACCGACGACCGTGACCTTGGCCTCGGAGGTGTCGTGAGCGACACCGGAGATGATGGCCTGCTCCACCTTCTGGTCCCCTTGCTGGATCGGTGCGTTGCTGACCCAGGTGCCCTGCAGTCCGCTGAAGGACGAGCGCACGTGGATCGGGATGTTGTAGCGGCGGGCGTACTCCACACAGCGGTGGAGCAGCACCTTGGAGCCGGAGGCGGCGAGCTCCAGCATGTCCTCGAAGGCGATCCAGTCGAGCTTCTTCGCCTTCTTCACCACCCGCGGGTCGGCGGTGAACACGCCGTCCACGTCGGTGTAGATCTCGCAGACCTCGGCGTCGAGCGCCGCGGCGAGCGCGACGGCCGTGGTGTCGGAGCCACCGCGCCCGAGCGTGGTGATGTCCTTCTTGTCCTGCGAGACGCCCTGGAAGCCGGCGACGATGGCGATGTTGCCCTCGTCGAGGGCCGTCCGGATACGGCCGGGCGTGACGTCGATGATCCGCGCTTTGTTGTGGACCGAGTCGGTGATGACACCCGCCTGGCTGCCGGTGAACGACTGGGCGCTGTGCCCCAGGTTCTTGATCGCCATCGCCAGCAGGGCCATGGAGATCCGCTCACCCGCGGTCAGCAGCATGTCGAACTCTCGCCCGCTGGGCATCGGAGACACCTGCTCGGCGAGATCGATCAGCTCGTCCGTCGTGTCGCCCATCGCGGAAACGACCACGACCACCTGGTGGCCGTTCTTCTTCGCTTCCACGATTCGCTTGGCGACGCGCTTGATGCCCTCGGCATCGGCTACGGAGGAGCCTCCGTACTTCTGCACGACAAGGCCCACGTGCGCTCCTCGCTCCTTCTGTCTCTGCACCGCACAACTGCGGTCGGCTCAGTTTAACGAGCGGCCGGATTTCCCTTCCGAAGTATCGCATCGTGAGATGTCCCGCTCACGACGTGATCACTGCGGACCGTCAGGTCGACCGAGGCCGTCAGGGATCCTCCGGCCGCTCCGAGCGGCATCTGCCCATGCCCCGGCCCCGCCACTCCGGAAAGTGCCCCGAGTCACACGAGACCCGTCGTGACCGGCGTGACGACGGAGGAGGAGCGCACGCCGGGCGTACCCGGCGCGCGCCGACTGCCCGAGGTGCTACGTGGCCGTCCCCAGGCCCAGCGGGCCCCCGATCTCCTCGGCCATCACCCGGCCCGCCTCCTCCGCGAGGATCTCCTCACCGAGGCCCTGGTCGGTGTCCAGGCCGTTCAGGTCGTCCAGGGGCTGGTTCAGCCGCACGTGGGCGACCAGGGACTGCAGGGCGCGCAGGGCGGCCGAGGCGGTGGAGCCCCAGTTCGAGAAGTACGAGAACTGCCACCACCACAGCGCCTCGCTGGTGCGTCCCGCGCGGTAGTGGGCCATGCCGTGGCGCAGATCCGCGAAGACGTCGGCGAAGTCGTCCGAGATCCGGCAGGCCACCGGGGCCTTGCGGGGCTCGTACGGGTCGAAGACCTCGGAGTAGACGTCGATCGGCTCCAGCATCACGGCCAGGCGTTCGCGCAGCTCGTCGACGTCCGGCTCCGGGCCGAGGTCCGGCTCGTAGGGCTCGTCGGGGACGATGTCCTCGTGCGCGCCCAGGCGGCCGCCGGCCAGGAGGAGTTGGGAGATCTCCAGGAGAAGGAAGGGAACCGCCGAGTCCGGCTCGTCGCCCTTGGCCACCTCGGCGACGGCGACCAGGAAGCTCTCCACCTGGTCCGCGATCTGGACCACGAAGTCGTCGGGGTCCTGGCTGGTGGCGTGCAGTGTGGCGTCAGACATCTAGGAGTCGTCTCCCCTCGAAGGCGCGGCCGAGCGTGACCTCGTCCGCGTATTCCAGGTCGCCACCCACCGGGAGGCCGCTGGCCAGGCGGGTGACCCTGAGGCCCATGGGCTTGATCATGCGGGCGAGATACGTGGCCGTGGCCTCGCCCTCCAGGTTCGGGTCGGTGGCCAGGATGAGTTCCGTGACCGCGCCGTCCGCGAGGCGGGCGAGGAGTTCCCTGATCCGCAGGTCGTCCGGGCCCACACCCTCGATCGGGCTGATCGCGCCGCCCAGTACGTGGTACTTCCCCCGGAACTCACGCGTCCGCTCGACCGCGACGACGTCCTTCGGTTCCTCGACCACGCAGATCACCGACAGGTCGCGGCGCGGGTCGCGGCAGATGTTGCACAGTTCCTCCTGCGCCACGTTGCCGCAGGTCGCGCAGAAGCGGACCCTCGCCTTGACCTCCATGAGGCACTGCGCGAGCCGGCGGACGTCCGTCGGCTCGGCCTGAAGGATGTGGAAGGCGATCCGCTGCGCGCTCTTGGGACCGACGCCGGGCAGCCGCCCCAACTCGTCGATGAGGTCCTGGACCACGCCTTCGTACAACGGACTGCCGCCCTTCCTGGATTCTTTCAGTACGTACGGTAGTTGGCCGCCGCCGGTCTTAGAAGGGCAGTCCCGGGATGCCGCTGCCGCCGAGGCCCTGGGCGAGCGGGCCGAGCTTCTGCTGCTGGAGCGCCTGCGCGTTCTCGTTCGCCGCCTGGACCGCCGCGACGACCAGGTCGGCGAGCGTCTCCGTGTCCTCGGGGTCGACCGCCTTCGGGTCGATCACCAGGGCGCGGAGCTCGCCGGAGCCGGTCACCGTCGCCTTCACCAGGCCGCCCCCCGACTGGCCTTCCACCTCCGTGCGCCCGAGTTCCTCCTGCGCGTTCGCAAGGTCCTGCTGCATCTTCTGGGCCTGCTGGAGCAGCTGCTGCATGTTGGGCTGGCCACCACCGGGAATCACGATCAGCTCCTGGGTCGTACGGCTGTCGGCACCACTGTCCGAACGGGGTTTTCCCGCTCAGCACGAGCCTACGTGGTCGACGGGCCGGTCGCCCCAGCACTCTTTCGAGTGACACCGTCCGTCCGCCTATACCTGACCAAGACCCTCTTCCGGGCGGAAAACCGGTGAAAACCGGGCCATCGCCACCCATTGGGCGGTAGGAAAGGGAGGGCGCCCGAGCATCATGCGTCACGCAGCATCACACAACGTCACTAGTTTTCGTCGGAGCCGTCGTCGCCGGAGTCGTGGCCCGCGTCGTCGTCGGCGTCATCGCCGTCGTCAGTAGGGAGTGCCGGGTGAGCCAGCCGGAGATGCAGCCCGAGAGGCCGCCCCAGGACGCTCGCGACGACGGGACCGGAGGCTCCCGGCCGGGCGACCTGACCGGCCGGACGCTCCCCCTGGGGGACTGGGGTGAACCGGCCGAGCGGCTCCACGAGATGTACCAGTGGGTGGAGCGGGGGGCTCTCGACACGGCGTCCTGGTATCTCGCGGACCGGGCGGGGAAGCGGTGGGCGGCCCGGGGCCTGCGGGGCGGGGCGGCGCTGGGAGCGATGGCCGGAGCCGCGCTGCCGCTGCTGGATCTCACCGGAGTGGTCGGTGGCGTGGCTCCCTGGGGGTACCTCGCGCTGCTGTTCGGGGTGGCGTGTGTGGCGGCCGACCGGTTCTTCGGGGTGACCTCCGGGTGGATGAGGGACGTGGCCACGGCGCAGGCCGTACAGCGACGGCTCCAGGTGCTCCAGTTCGACTGGGCGTCCGAGAGCGTGCGGGAGGTGCTGGGGCCCGCGGAGGGGACCGCCGGCGAGGCGGCGGAGCGGTGTCTCGGCGTGCTGCGCAGGTTCTCGGAGGACGTCACGGAGCTGGTCCGGGCCGAGACCGCGGACTGGATGGTGGAGTTCCGCACCGGTTCCGCCCCCCTCGGCATCCAGTCCTCACCGGTCAGCGGACCGAGGCCGGATGCGGGGGCATCACAGGGGAGGTTTCCGGCGCCCCCGAACGGGACCCGCCCGAACATGCCCCGTCAGCGCCCGCCGGAGTCGAGATGAGCCGGCTCCGGACCGGCTCGCCCCGTCAGCCCCGCCCTCCGTCGTCGCACGTCCGCAGCGCCTTCGACGCCGAGCACGAAAGCTGGCCGTGGGCACGGATGACGCTCTCCCCGGTGCCCTGGACGACGTAGGCGAGGAAGCTCGCGGCGAGGGAGCCGGTGGGCGGGCGGTGGTAGGTGTAGGCGTACTCGACCCCGCGGTACGGGTAGTCGCTCCTGCCGTTCTCGATGTCGGCGACCGAGGCCGCGGCACCGTCGAGAGCCACGGGCCGCAGCCCCTTGTGGCCGGTGGCGAGGGTGAGTTCGCTGTAGCCGATGGCGCCGGGGATCTCGGCCACGGTGTCCAGCACCTTTTGCGTGGAGTCGAGTTCGCAGCGCGTCACGGGGGCCGCGGCGTCGTCCTTGCCCACACAGTCCAGGGAGGTGCTGGGGACTCGCTCCCAGGCCCCCAGGACCCGCCGCTGGAAGATCTGCCGGGTACCGGACTCGGCGTTGCGGCTGACGAGGACGACGGGCAGGTCGGGAAGCCTGGCGTCGAGCTGCCTCCAGCGCGTGATCTCACCGCGGTAGACGCGGCGTACGTCGTCCAGGGAGAGCCCTTGGCGAAGCCGGATGCCGTCGTTGACGACCAGGGTGAACACGGACAGGGCGACCCGGGTCCCGAAGAGTTCCCGGGGCCCGTCGACCGCGGGGCCGTCAGAGACGGCGATCACGGACCGGGCGCGCTTCTCCGACTGGGCGCCCAGGGCGGCGAGGTCGTGGATCCCGGCTTCACTGCCGCGCGCGTCCACCGTGATGGCGGACCCCCCGCAGTGCCTCTCGTACTGGTGTGCCAGCTCCTGGATCGCGGGGGCGAAGGCCGTCGAGCCGGTGATCCTCAGCGTGCCCTTCTCGCAGCCGATCGGGGCCGCGTTGTCGTCGCGCAGGACCACGATCGCGGCCAGGGTGACCACGCAGGCCGTGAGCAGGACGGTGATGATCCGGGCCGCCCGGCTGAACAGGGGCAGCGTGTCGTCCGGCGTGGCGCTGCGGTTGGGGTGGACCTCGCCGTCCCGGATGCCGCCGACGATCCGTATCGGGCATCCCACGTCACCACCCGACAGCAGCACGAGCAGCTTGAAGTGCTCGCCCCGGTTGAGCGGGACGCGCGGGATGCGCAGCGTGCCGCCCTCGTAGCTGAGCCCCGCCGCCGAGGTGAAGTGGTCCATGAGGTGGTCGGTGCCGGGCGGCTGGGTGACGGACACGCCCCGGATGGTGCGGTCGGTGAACACCGCGGTCAGACCGTGCCGTTCACGGCTCGTGTAGTCGTCCCCCGCGATGCTCTGCGAGCCGTCGTTCTCGATCCGCAGCAGCACCAGCGTGGCGTCCGCCATGCCCGGCGCCTCGTCGAACAGCCCGAGCCGCACGTTGGCGCGCCCCGAACGCACGTCGTCGCCCACCGGGTTGTCCATCTGCACCCGGTACCCGATCCGCTTGCGCCGCGGTACCCGGCGCTCGTACCAGACCATCACGGCAGAGGCGACGACACCGATCACGGCGGTCCCGACGGCCACTATGTTCTCTGCGCTCAGCCATTCCATCGCGAGCCACTCCCCCGAGCCCAACGGTGGGGTCACCGTACGGCCCGGAGCGGGAACGCCCGGCGTACGCCGGATGAAGTTTCAACAGCCTTCCGCGGTGGCCGCCCCGGCGTACGCCGCTTTCCGGGTACGTACGCCGGTCAGCCGCTCTTCGTGTACGTCAGGGCGTCGCCGGAGCCCGAGTTCACCCGGCGCAGAGTGCCGTCCGGCAGCAGGGTCACCTCGGAGGCGGCGCCCGGGGCGCAGGAGGAGAGCGGTTCGCCGGAGGAGACCTGGGAGGGACCGATCCGCAGCGGGCCGCCGCCCGGGGCGGCGGTCAGCTCGGCCTGGAAGACGCAGTGGTACGTGCCGCTGCCGAGCGGGCCGTCCGCGGTGAGCGAGAGGACCGTGTCGCCGACCTCGCCCTGCTGGATCGTGAGCCGGCGCGTGTTGTGCCCCGTCGTGTTGTCGATGGAGGCGTCCCAGGTGCCGAGGAACGCCTCCGGGACCGTCCCGCCCTCCGCCGACGGCGAGGCGGAGGACTCCGCGGGGGCGGAGGTGGAGGCCGACGGCCCGGACGCCGTCGGGCCCGGGGTCGTGGGCGCGCTGGCGGCCGGGGCCCCCTTGGAGTCGTCGGTGGTGCCGTCGCCGCCGCCCCGCATCAGGGCGTAGACGGAGCCGCCCGCGCCCAGCGCGACGACCAGCGCCACCACGATCAGGGCGGCGGTGGAACGGCCGCTTCGGCGCGGGGGCTCCAGGGAGTCGGGGGCGGGCCCGCCCCCGGGGCCGTACGGCGTCGTCGAGCCGTAGGAGCCCGGCGGAGTGCCCCAGCCGCCCTGTGGATAGCCGTACGCGGGCGGCCCCGAGGGGCTGGGGTGCTGCTGGGGATAGCCGTACGCCGGGTGCTGGGCGGGCGGTGCGGCCGGCGGGGGCGTCCCGTGGAAGCCCCCGATCATCGTGGGGAGATGGTCCGCGGCGCCCGGCTGCCCCGGCGGCGGAGTGGCGGCGTGCTCCGGGGCGACCTCGGGAACCGGCGCGGCGCCGGAGGCGACGGGGGCAACAGGTGCGGCGGGCGCGGCGGATGCGGCCGGTGCGGCAGATGCCGCAGGGGACTTGGAAAGGTCCACGGCCGGGTCCGGAGCCCGCTCCGGGGCCGGCGGGAGCGCGGCGGGAGCCGCGTCCGGATTCTCCGTGTCCAGCAACCGCACCGCGTGCCGCCCCAGTTGGGCCACCAGCGCGCTCGGCAGCCACGGGTCACGGGACCGGCCGCCCGAGACGGTGTCCTCCGCGCCGGTCCGCTCCAGGATCTCGTCGAGCGAGGGCCGCGCCGCGGGATCCTTGCGCAGACAGTGCCGTACGAGGTCGGCGAGCCCCTCAGGTACGCCCTCCAGGTCCGGGTCCTCCTGCGCGATGCGGAACATCATCGCGTGCACCCCGCTGCTCGTCGCCCCGAAGGGCAGCACGCCCGTGGCGGCGTACGACAGGACCGACCCCAGGCAGAAGATGTCGCACGCGGGTGTGACACGGTCGCCGCGGACCTGTTCGGGCGCCATGAAACCGGGAGAGCCGACGAGCGCGCCGGTGCGGGTGAGGCCGCCGTCGGTGACCGTCTCCAGGGCGCGCGCGATCCCGAAGTCGATGACGCGCGGGCCGTCGATCGTCACCAGCACGTTGGAGGGCTTGAGGTCGCGGTGGACGATTCCGGCCGCGTGGATGTCCTTCAGGGCGTGCGCGAGGCCGGCCGCGAGGATGCGCACGGAACGCTCCGGGAGCGCGCCGTGGTCGTGGCCGACGACACTCTGCAGGCTGGGCCCGGCCACGTAACCGGTCGCGACCCACGGGATGTCGGCCTCCGTGTCCGCGTCCAGCACGGGCGCGGTCCAGTAGCCGCCGACCCTGCGCGCGGCCTGCACCTCCTGCCGGAAGCGGGCCCGGAACTCCTCCTGCTCGGCCAGTTCCTCGCGCACCAGTTTCACGGCGACGGTACGGCCGCGGTCCGAGCGCGCGAGATAGACGTTCCCCATCCCGCCGGCACCGAGCCGCGCCATCAGCCGGTAGACCCCGATCTGACGTGGGTCCCCGCCCCCCAGTTTCTCCATCGTCGCGCGCCTCCCCCGTACGTGTGCAACAGCCCGAGGATAGTGCGGCCGTACGGGGAGGCGGGCGGGGTGGTGTCTACGGTTCCGTAACAGCGTCTGGCGTTTCCGTGACGCCCGTCGCGAGGCCGCCGGGCGTCCCCGAGAGGTCACCGGGCACCGCCGAGCGCCGCTCCGGCACCCGTCCCACGCCTCCGTACCCGCGTCCGTCTCCGTTCCGCCTCCGTGTCCGTCTGCGGGTCCCCACGCCCGACAGACTGTCGCGGAAAGCCCCGGACCGCAGACAGGACGCCGATATCGCGTCCGCTCCGCGGACACCTACGCTTCGGCGCATGACCCCTCAGCCCAACCCCCAGGTCGGCGCCGCAGTGAAGGCCGCGGACCGCGCGCACGTGTTCCACTCCTGGTCCGCGCAGGAGCTCATCGACCCGCTCGCCGTCGCCGGCGCGGAGGGGTCGTACTTCTGGGACTACGACGGCAAGCGGTATCTGGACTTCACCAGCGGGCTCGTCTTCACCAACATCGGCTACCAGCATCCGAAGGTCGTCGCCGCGATCCAGGAGCAGGCCGCCACACTGTCGACGTTCGCGCCCGCCTTCGCCGTCGAGGCGCGGTCGGAGGCGGCCCGGCTGATCGCCGAGCGGACCCCGGGCGACCTGGACAAGGTCTTCTTCACCAACGGCGGCGCCGAGGCCGTCGAGAACGCGACGCGGATGGCCCGGCTGCACACCGGGCGCCCGAAGATCCTCTCCGCGTACCGCTCGTACCACGGCGCCACCTCCACCGCGATCAACCTCACCGGTGACCCCCGGCGCTGGCCGAACGACATCGGCGCGGCCGGCGTCGTCCACTTCTGGGCGCCGTTCCTCTACCGCTCCCCCTTCCACGCGGAGAACGAGCGCCAGGAGTGCGAGCGGGCGCTCCAGCACCTGGAGGACACGATCGCCTTCGAGGGGCCGGCCACCATCGCGGCCGTCATCCTGGAGACGATCCCCGGCACGGCGGGCATCATGACGCCCCCGCCCGGCTACCTCGCCGGGGTGCGGGAGATCTGCGACCGGTACGGGATCGTCTTCGTCCTGGACGAGGTCATGGCCGGGTTCGGGCGGACCGGCAAGTGGTTCGCCGCCGATCACTACGACGTGACGCCGGACCTGATGACCTTCGCCAAGGGCGTGAACTCCGGGTACGTGCCGCTGGGCGGTGTGGCCATCTCCGCGGAGATCGCGGAGACCTTCGCGCGCCGGCCCTACCCCGGGGGGCTCACGTACTCCGGGCATCCGCTGGCCTGCGCCGCGGCCGTCGCCACGATCAACGTGATGGAGGAGGAGGGCATCGTCGAGCAGGCCGCGCGGATCGGTGAGACGGTGCTCGGTCCCGGGCTGCGTGAGCTCGCCGAGCGGCACCCCAGTGTCGGCGAGGTGCGCGGTACGGGGGTCTTCTGGGCCCTTGAGCTGGTCAAGGACCGGGAGACGCGGGAACCGCTGGTGCCGTACAACGCGGCGGGGACGGACAACGCGCCGATGGCGGCGTTCGGGGCGACCGCGAAGGCCGGTGGCCTGTGGCCCTTCATCAACATGAACCGCACGCATGTCGTGCCGCCGTGCAACGTCACGGAGGCCGAGGCGAAGGAGGGGCTCGCCGTGCTGGACGCGGCGCTGGCCATAGCCGACGAATACACCGTCTGACGCCGACGGCCCTCCGTCGCCGGCCCCGTCGTCCCTGGGGCCCCATAGCCCCTGGGGCCCCGCCCCGGACCCCGCCAGGGGCGTTGCGCCCCTTGGACCCCCGCCATCGCCCGAAGGGCTCGTCCTCAAGCGCCGGACGGGCTGGACGGGCGCCCGCGCCACCAGCCCGTCCGGCCTTGAGGACAACGCCCTCGAGGCCGGAGCGGGGGCCTGGGGGCGGAGCCCCCGGGTACGGACGGGCCGGGCAGGGGCGGCGGGGGCGAGGAAAGCCCTGAGGGAACCCCACCGCGTAAAGTGACGTGCTCATAGACGAACCACAAGCGCACGCACGTGCACCCGTACGCGATGGGGGAGCGACACACCATGCCCGGCACCGGCGGCAATGGCGCCGTAACCCGCAGCACCCTGCGGCAGCAGATCGCCGACGCACTCCGCGACGAGGTGCTGGCAGGCCGCCTCCAGCCGGGGCAGGAGTTCACGGTGAAGGAGATCGCCGAGCAGTACGGCGTCTCCGCGACCCCGGTCCGCGAGGCCCTCGTCGACCTGTCGGCGCAGGGACTGCTGGACGCGGACCAGCACCGCGGCTTCCGTGTGCACGAGTACTCACCGGCCGACTTCCGCGGCATGATCGAGGCCCGCAGCCTCGTCACGGACGGGATGTTCCACAGCCTCATCGAGGGCGACGGCATGAAACTGGCCGACGATCCACGCGTCCTCGCCGCCCTCGCGGGCGTCCGCCGCCGCGGCGAGGAGGCCCAGCGCGCCGCCGCCGCGGGCGACCTGAACATCCTCATCGGCTACGACCTCCGCTTCTGGCGCGAACTGAGCGCCCTCTTCGGCAACGCCCACCTGGCCGACTTCCTGCACCGCCTGCGTGTCCAGTCCTGGGTGTGCACGGTGCAGCGCCTGCGCAGGGTGGACGACCTGAGGGGCTACCTCTGGGCGGGGCACACGGAGCTGGTGGACGCGCTCGCGCGGCGCGACCCGCGCGCGGCGCACGCGCTCGTCACCGAGTACAACGCGCACTCCCTGGCCCTCATAGAACGTCTGGTCGCCGAATGAGCGCGCCCCACACCGCGGACGTCATAGAGGACATGCCGGCCCCTGCCATCGACCTGTCGGTCGTCGTCCCCGCCTACAACGAGGAACGACGGCTCGCGCCGACGCTCGACGCGATCATCACGCACCTGAGCGACAACGAGAGCCGCTTCGGCAGCTGGGAACTGATCGTCGTGGACGACGGCTCCACCGACGGCACGAGGGACGTCGTCGAGGCCGTCCACGCCCGCGAACCCCGCGTCCAGCTCGTCACCAGTCCCCGCAACCGCGGCAAGGGCAGCGCCCTGCGCCTGGGCGTCCTCGCCTCGTGCGGCCGTCGCGTCCTCGTCACGGACGCCGACCTGGCCGCGCCGATCGAGGAGCTGGAGCTGCTCGACAAGGCGCTCGGCGAGGACCACGCGGCCGCGATCGGATCACGGGCCACGCCCGGCGCCACGATAGACACGCACCAGCACCGGCTGCGCGAGCTGCTCGGCCGCGCCGGGAACTTCCTGATACGCAGCGTCGCGGTGCCCGGCATACGCGACACCCAGTGCGGGTTCAAGCTCTTCGACGGGGAGCGGGCACGGGAGGCGTTCGGCGCGTCGCGGCTCAACGGCTGGGGCATCGACGTGGAGGTGCTCCAGCACTTCCGCCGCTCGGGCTGGCCGGTGGCGGAGGTTCCGGTCCGCTGGTCCCACCAGCCCGGCTCGAAGGTACGGCCCCTCGACTACGGCCGCGTCCTCGCCGAACTGGCCCTCCTCAAGGCCCGCTCCGTCCGCCCCGCGGATCTCCTCGCGGTCTCGCTCTTCCTCCTCATGGCGGTCGCCCTCTACTCCGGCCGCTGGGCGGACCCGAACGGCCGCTACCTCCCGGACTCGCTCCAGGACCAGAACCAGTGGGAGTGGTTCTTCGCGGTCACGGCGGACAACATCCGCCATCTCCACAACCCGCTCTTCACCACCCTCCAGGGCTTCCCGGACGGCGTGAACCTCATGGCCAACACGGTCATGCTGGGCCTGTCCGTCCCCTTCGCACCGATCACCCTGCTCTTCGGCCCGGCGATCGCGCTCAGCCTCGTCATGACGCTGGGACTGGCCGCCACCGGCGCCGCCTGGTACTGGCTGATCGTCAAACGGGTCGTGGGGCACCGGGGTGCGGCGTTCGTCGGCGCCACGCTGGCCGCCTTCGCCCCGCCGATGGTCAGCCACGCCAACGCGCACCCGAACTTCGTGATCCTGTTCATGATCCCGCTGATCATCGACCGGGCGCTGCGGCTGTGCGCCGGCACGCGCGTCGTCCGGGACGGGATCGTGCTCGGCCTGATGGCGACGTACCAGATCTTCCTCGGCGAGGAGCCCCTGCTGCTCGCGTCGATGGGCATGGCGCTCTTCGCCCTCGGCTACGGGCTCGCCCGACGCGACACCGCCCGGGCCGCGTGGCGTCCGCTGTTGAACGGGCTGGCGGTGGCGGGGGCCGTATGCCTGCCGATCGTCGCGTTCCCGCTGTACTGGCAGTTCGCGGGGCCGCAGAGCTACGGGAGCGTGCTCCACGGCGACAACGCAGGCAACAGCCCCCTCGCGCTCCTCTCCTTCGCCGAGCGCTCGCTGCTCGCCGGGAACGCCGAGAGTGCGGGCGCTCTCTCCCTCAACCCCACCGAGCAGAACGCCTTCTACGGGTGGCCGCTGGCCGTGTTCGCCTTCGCGGTCGTCGTACGGCTGTGGGAGCGGGCGCTCGTCAAAGCCCTCGCCTTCACGGCGCTGGCCGCGGCGATGCTCTCACTGGGCCCGAAATTCCGCATTCCGACGACCGACATCGTGCTGCCCGGCCCCTGGGCGCTGCTGTCCGGCAAACCCCTCTTCGAGTCCGTCATCGAGGGACGGGTCGCGATGATCTGCGCGCCCGCGCTGGGAATGCTGGTGGCGGTCGCGATCGAGCGGCTGCTGAGCACCCGCCGTGCCGCCACCCAGTACTTCGGCGCGCTGGCCGTCGCCGCCGCGCTGCTCCCCCTCGTCCCGGCACCCCTCAAGACGATCGACCGGGCGCCGGCCCCCGCCTTCTTCACCGACGGAACGTGGCGGGCGTACGTCGACCCGGCCAGGGGCGAGTCCCTGGTGCCGGTGCCGCTGCCGGACCCGGGCGACGCGCAGGCGCTGCACTGGCAGACGGCGGCGGGCCTCGGCTTCCCCCTGCCCGGCGGGTATTTCAACGGCCCCTACGGCCCCGAGCACATCGGCATCTACGGGGCCTCGCCCCGCTTCACGTCCAACATGCTGCGCGACGTGCGGTACTCGGGCACGATCCCCGTGATCGGCAAGAACTGGCAGGCGCAGGCCCGCGCCGATTTCGCGTACTGGAAGGCGGGCGCGCTGGTGCTGGTCCCGCAGCCCCACCAGGACGAGCTGCGGCAGGCCGTGGACAAGCTGGTGGGCCGCCCCGGCACGTGGGTGCACGGGGTCTGGGTATGGGATCTGCACGAGGGGGACTGAGGACGGGTCCCACGCATTACGCTTCCCTGACCACCGTGCTTCCCCAGGAGCTAGAGGAGCCGTCTGTTGGCCTGTGACCTGTGGCTTGTCCCGCTCGTCGACGTGCTGTGCCACACCCCCGACAACCCGTTCGCCGAGGAACTGGCGCTGTACGACAAGGTGCTGGGCGAGGCCGGGCTTCCGCCGGTCCCCGTGTACGCCTACATGCCGGGACTCTCCGGCGACGTCGCCCCGGTCGCGGGCTTCGACTACGACGCCCTGCACTTCCTGCGCCGGGCGTACCTGCTGCAGATGTGCGGTCTCGCGGTCACCCCGGTGGACGAACTGGGCGGCGACTACGAGCAGCTGCTGGAGATGTTCCAGACGAACGCCCAGCAGTCGCATCTGGTCTGGCACTACGACCACGCGGGCGCGTACGTACCGGTCGACTTCCCGCATCCGCTCGCCAACGACGAGCTCCTCGCCGGGGGCGGCCCGCTGGGCTCCTCCCAGACGCTGCTGCGCGAGCTGGAGTTCGTGGCCCCTTCGATCGGCATCGACCCGGCCAATCCGCCGACCGCCCCGCAGCCGCCGGCCGCCCCCACGGAACTCGAGGAGCCGGCCGCTCCCGCCCCTTACGACGCGAGCCCCTTCGCCCGTGAGCGGCACGTCTGGCTGGGCCTGCACGCGGCGGCTACCCGCAGCCTCGCCCAGGGCTCGATGATCATCTTCAGCTGAGGCGCGTCCCGGCCGGCCGGGTCGGGGCCCGCTCCGCGCGTCCCCCCTGGCGGCCGTCTCCGCGCCTCTCGGCCCGGCGTCGCGGCCTCGGCGCCCCTGTACGCGGCCGCCCCTCCGCGCTCGCGCGGCCCGTACGGCCGTCCCACCGCGCCTGCGAAGCCCGCGGGCCGTCCCCTGCGCGCCCGAGTACCCCCGGCCGTCCTCCGCGCCCACGAGGCCGCCCCCGTCTCTCGATCACCTCGCCCCCGGCCGGCGGTCCCGCCCCGGCCCCCTCGGCCGCGCCGGTCTGTCCTCACGGCCTTCCGTTCCCTCGGACGAGGTGGTCCGAGGCCGGGCGG
The DNA here is from genome assembly GCF_040608315.1 of Streptomyces sp. NPDC005195. NCBI lineage: Bacteria > Bacillati > Actinomycetota > Actinomycetes > Kitasatosporales > Streptomycetaceae > Streptomyces > Streptomyces sp. NPDC005195. The sequence goes on along the minus strand of NZ_JBEXHZ010000004.1, from coordinate 239,137 downwards.
GACGGGCTGACGGGTCACCGGTAGCGCGCAGTCGTGTTGCGACCGATCGGGTTGTGTCTGGGCCCGGACCGGCGTGGGACCTGGCGGATGAACCACGATGAAGTAGCAGGTCAGAGGGGTTCGGCCGGGTCCGGGGCGGCATCGGGGCGCCCGCCGGGCGGCGCCGGGACCCGCGCCGGTTGCGCGGCTCGAGTGGTGAGCGGGCCGGGAGGGGCTGACGGTGGATCACGTCGGGGTCGGGTTCCCCACGTGCTGACAAATCGTCAGCGGCTCGGCTGCGACGGAAGGACTCGACAATGCGCTCTGCCCGCATGCTTCTCGCTACCGCGACGGCCACGGCCGCCCTCGCGATTGCCGCTCCCGGCGCCTTCGCCGCCACGGCGGGCGAAGGTGGCCACGACGACTCCTCCTACAGCAACGAACAGGACGCCGGCAGCGGGCACGACAGGCCCAACGGCGGCATGCACACCGGCGGCGGCGCGCTCAACAAGGTGAAGATCGGTCCGCTCGCCACGGTGAAGGGCGGCAAGCACACCAAGGTGAAGAGCGACGACCAGGGCGAGGGCGGCGACTCGGGCTGGGGCGGCGACTCCGACCAGGGCGGCGACTCCGACCAGGGCGGCAAGGGCTCCGGCCGTGGTGGGGACTCCGACCGTGGCGGGGACTCCGGCCGCGGTGGCGACTCCGGCCGTGACGACGAGGGCTCCGACCACGACAAGCCCCGGGGCGGCATGCACACCGGCGGCGGCGCGCTCAGCATGCTGAAGAGCGACGACTGGAACAAGGACGACGCGAAGTTCAACCCGGAGACCTACAAGAACGACAACGGCGGCGGCACCGGCGGCAACGGCAACGGCCGCGACAACGGAGGGTCCGGTTCCGGCCGTGACAACGGAGGCAACGGCAACGGCAACGGCAACGGAGGGAACGGCAACGGCAACGGCAACGGGGGCAACGGCAACGGCCGCGACAACGGAGGCAACGGCAACGGCAACGGCAACGGCAACGGCGGCAACGACTCCGGGCGCGACAACGGCGGAGGCAACGGCGGCAACGACTCGGGCCGCGACAAGCCGAACGGCGGCATCCACACCGGCGGCGGCGCGCTCGCCGGAAAGAGCGTCACGGCCGGCGGTCTCGCGATCCTGACCCTCGGCGCGGCGGGCGTGTACGCGATGCGCCGCAGGAGCGCGGCGGGCGGCATGTCCTGACCGGTGCCCGGCGCCCTATCGGCCGAGGCCGCCGCGGGTCGCCCCCGTCGTGACGGCCCGGCCGGGTTGCCCGCGAGCTGTACCCGCTCCGCCGCAGTGCCCTAGTGAGGTGGTTCCCGATGACAGCCCGGCTGTCCTCCCCTGCCGTGACCGAGTCCGCGCCGCAAGGGCAGGGCTCCCGTTCCGGCGTGCCGTTCAGCGTCTGGTGCGCCGGAATCCTGCTTCTGGTGCTGGGCGTGTTCGGCGGCCACGCCAAACCGGCCGACGACTCCCGGACGTCCCACGACGCCGCCGCGCTCATGCCGTGGTCGACCCCGGTGCCGGGCAAGCACCTGCCGTCGTCCGCGCCGACCCGGCTGGTCATCCCGAAGATCGGGGTGGACGCGCCCTTCACGGCCCTCTCCGTCGACGCCAAGGGCCACCTCAACCCTCCGCCCGCGGACAACGTGAACATGGTCGGCTGGTACGCCGACGGAGTGACCCCGGGGGAGGCGGGAACCTCGATCGTCGCCGGGCACGTGGACACGAAGACCTCGGCGGCCGTGTTCGCGAGACTCAGCTCGCTGAAGAAGGGGGACACCTTCAAGGTGGAGAAGGCGGACGGCCTCACCGCGTCCTTCGTGGTCGACGATGCCGAGACCTTCGAGAAGGACCACTTCCCCAACGACCGCGTGTACGCCGACACCCCGCAGGCCCAGGTCCGGCTGATCACCTGCGCCGGTGACTACGACCACAGCGCGAAGGACTACACCGAGAACCTGGTGGTCTTCGCCCACCTCGTCTGAACGGCGCCACCGCGGCCGACGCCCCCGGCAGGAGGGCGCGGACCGCGGCAGGAGGGCGCGGCACGCGGGCCGGTCGCGTGCGGCGCCGGCCCTACGCGGGTGCCTCAGAACACCGGCGTTCCGTCCTGCGTCAGCTTCCAGTTGCCGTCGGCGAAGTCCGCCGGGTCGAGGGTGCCCTTGGACGTGACGTAGTCGATCATCAGCTGGCGGATCTCGTTGGTGGAGCTGTAGGCGATGTCGGCGGCCGCGATGTGCGGGTAGCCGCTGCCGCCGTTGGCGCGGTAGTTGTTGACCGCCACCACGAAGACCTGGTCGTCGGTCACCGGCGCGCCCTTGTGGCTGAGGTTCTTGATCCGGGAGCCCTCGGCCTGGGCGATGTCGATGTCGTAGTCGACGCCCGCGGCGGTGTCGTACATGTAGTCCCAGAAGCTGTTGGCGTTGGTGAGGGTGGCGGTGTCCACCTTCGTGCCGGACGGGACCCGGTAGTAGTACTTCGCCGCGTACTCCAGGTAGTCCTTGAGCTGGGCGCCCGTGAGCTTCTTGCCGTAGAGGGTGTTGTCGTAGATGTAGAGCCCGGCCACGTCCCGGATGGTGACGTCGCCCCGCGGGATGTCCGCCGTACGGCTGAAGGGCGCGGCGACGGAGATGAGCGGGAGGGCCGCGTCGGCCGTCGACAGGCCGGTGGCGACGGCCGCCATCTGGACCTGGTGGATGAAGTCCATGACGGGGACGTCCTTCCAGCACGCCTCCGCAGCGGAGAGGTCGGCGGTGCACTTGCCGACGGGCGTGTTGACGTACTTCACGACCAGTTCGTGGTCCGCGGCCAGGAGCCTGGTGATCTCCGCGTCCTCGGCGACGGCGTTGCTGTTGAGGGTCTGCGCCTTGGTGCTCGTCACCTTCCACTGGCCGTGCGCGAGCTCGAGCTCGAAGTCGAAGACGGTCAGCCGCATGCCGTAGCAGTACGGCTCCGAGAGGACGACGTCCTTGCCCGTCCCGGTGTTGGTGACCGTGTAGGAGGAGACCTCGGTGTGGGTGTGGCCGACGAGGATGGCGTCGATGCCGGGCACCTGCTCGGCGACCAGGTTCGAGGCGTTCTCGACGTACGGGAGCTCGTCGCCGTACGAGGACGACCCGTCGAGGCCGGAGTGGTCGGTGAGGAACACGACGTCGCAGCCGAGGGCGCGCATCCGCGGCACGTACTTCTTCGCCTGCTCCACGAGGCCCGTGAACGCCATCTTCCCGGCGACGTTGTCCTTGTCCCACAGGGCGATCCCGGGGTTGGTCAGCCCCAGGATGCCGACCTTGATGTCCGGGGCGCCGGGGACCCGGATGCGCTTGACGGTGTACGGCTGGAAGGCGGGCCGGAGCGTCCTGGCGTCCAGCGCGTTGGCGCCGAGCAGCGGGAAGTGGCACTGCTTCTCGAACCGGCGCAGGGTCTCGATGCCGTAGTTGAACTCGTGGTTGCCGAGCGCGGCGGCGTCGTACTTCATGGCGTTCATGGCGATCGCCATCGGGTGCGCCGGACCGCGCTTGCCGCCGGTGCCGGTGATGGGGTCGACGCGGGCGTAGTAGTACGCGAGCGAGGTCCCCTGGATGATGTCGCCCGCGTCCACGAGCAGCACCCGGTCCGCGCCCTTCGCGGCCCGCTGCTGCTTGACCAGGGTGGCGACCCGGGCGACGCCCACCGAGTTGCCGGCCTTGTCCGTGTACGCCGCGTCGGTGTAGTAGTCCCAGTCGAAGACGTGGCTGTGCAGGTCGGTCGTGCCCAGGATGGAGAACGACCAGGTACGGGGCTTCTTCCCGGGCTTGCCCCCGGCGGGCTCGCGGTCCGCGGCCCGGGCCGGGGTCGCCGCGGCCGTCCCCGCGACGGCCACGGCCGCGCCGGTGGCGGCGGACTTCTTCACGAACTCCCGGCGGTTCAGCGGGCTGACGGGCATACGGGGCTCCTGGATACGGGGGCGACGCGGGCGGAGGAACGGGCCGTGCGGGCCGCACGGGGACTACACGCGTAGATCGTGGTCGGGTCCCGCCCCGACCGGAACCAGGAGCAAGCCATGTCCAGGTCAAGGATGGGCATCCCGGGAGCGATCCGCATCTCGGCGCTCCCGGACCCGCCCTCGGCACCGGCCGTTCAGCACCCCTCCGCGACCGCGCGCAGCAGCAGGGCGTGGACGAGGTGATCGCGTGCCGTGGGCCGGTAGCGCCAGGCCAGGGGCCAGGTCAGGCCGTCCAGCGCGGGGACCGGGATGTACGCGACGCGGTGCGGGCCGGCGGTGAGACGGGTGACGCCGGGCGGCCACGAGCGGTGGGCGGTGCTGCCGGCGGGGACGAGGAAGTAGACGGCACGGCGTCCGCGGGCTTCCTCGACGACCGGGCCGGGGTTGCCCCCGGTCGCTCGCGCGAGGCGGTCGGCGACGGTGCGGCCGGGGTCGCCGTCCACCCGGACGGCGTCGAACTGGACACCGGCCTTGCGGAGTTGGATGCCGGACGGGGGGATCCAGTCCGGGATCTCCGGGGTGAGTGGGGGGACGGCGGGGTTTACTTCGTCACTTTGCGTATCCATGAGGACAGTTTCCGCAGGCGGGGCTAGCGTTTCCATGACTCTGCGTCGACCACTGGCAACGGTGCGAATGCCGACGCCGGGCAGTGGAGTTCGGTTGAGTTCGGTTGAGTGCGGAGGTGACCGCATGGCGCGGGCGGAGAACAAGGTGGAGGCGGGCGGGACGGCGCACATGGTCGCCGCCATGTCGAGGGCCTTCCGCGAGCAACAGCGGCTGACACAGGAGGAGTTGGGCAGGCAGATCGGTTACACGGCATCGGCGGTCAGCGCGATGGAGACGTGCGCGCAGCCTGCGAGCGACACGATGCTCGTCAAGCTGGAGGAGGTGATCGGGGGTGGGTTCGGGCTGTTCGAGACAGCGCGCAAGTACGTGCTCCTGGACAAATATCCGCCGCAGTTCAAGAACTTCGCGGTGATGGAGGCCCGCGCGGTGACGTTGTCGTCGTATGTGACATACGTGGTCAACGGGCTCCTCCAGACCGAGGGTTACGCGAGGGCCCTGATCGGCGGTGGCTATCCGAAACTCACAGAGGCGAAGGTGAACGAGCTGGTCGATGCCCGCATGGCACGCAAGGCGCTCCTCGAACGCGAACCGACCGCGATGGTCGAAGTGATCCTGGACGAGACGGTGCTGCGACGACCGTTCGGAAGCCGGGAGATCCTGCGTGAACAGTTGGACTCACTCGTCGAGGATGCTCAGCGAGACAATGTCAGCGTCCAAGTGATGCCCATGGAGCGTGGCTTACGCGGTACTCACGCGGGCGCCCGAGGAGACATGACCCTGGTGGAGACAGAAGAGCACCACCATGTGGTCTACATGGAGATCGAGGACGAGAGCCACCTCGTCAGCAATCCCAGCAAGGTCGCCCAGCTCTCGCACCGCTATGCGAAGATCCGCACACAGGCTCTGAGCCCGGACGACTCGCTGAGCCTCATCGAGCGGGTGGCAGGAGAAGACCAGCGATGACAAGCACCTTGCAGTGGTTCAAATCGAGCTACAGCAACGACAGCGGAGGCGAATGCCTCGAAGTCGCCTACGAAAACCGCCCCGCGCGAGTGGACGCCATCCACATCCGCGACTCCAAGAACCCCACCGGCCCCGCCCTCGCCGTCACCCCGGACGCCTGGCGCCGGTTCGCCGGGTCCGTCTGACGGTCCCGGACACAGCACACCCCCGGGTCGGCCGAAGCCTCGCCGGGGGCGCGCTCAACGGCCCTACGAGATGAACGAGTTGATCTCGATCGTCTCGTCGCGGCCGGGGCCTACGCCGATCGCCGAGATCGGGGCGCCCGACATGTCCTCCAGCGCCCTGACGTACGCCTGGGCGTTCTTCGGCAGGTCGGAGAAGGACTTCGCCTTGGTGATGTCCTCGGACCAGCCCGGCAGGGTCTCGTAGATCGGCTTCGCGTGGTGGAAGTCGGTCTGGGAGTACGGGAGTTCCTCGACGCGCTTGCCGTCGATCTCGTACGCCACGCAGACCGGGATCTCGTCCCAGCCGGTCAGGACGTCCAGCTTGGTGAGGAAGAAGTCCGTCAGGCCGTTGACCCGGGTCGCGTAGCGGGCGATGACCGCGTCGAACCAGCCGCAGCGGCGGTCACGGCCGGTCGTGACACCCCGCTCGCCGCCGATGCGGCGCAGCGCGTCGCCGTCGTCGTCGAAGAGCTCGGTCGGGAACGGGCCCGAGCCGACGCGGGTGGTGTACGCCTTCAGGATGCCGATGACCCGGCTGATCTTCGTCGGGCCGACGCCCGCGCCGGTGCAGGCGCCACCGGCGGTCGGGTTGCTGGACGTGACGAAGGGGTAGGTGCCGTGGTCGATGTCCAGCAGGGTGCCCTGGCCGCCCTCGAAGAGGACCACCTTGTTGTCGTCGAGCGCCTTGTTGAGCACCAGGACCGTGTCGGTCACGTACGGGCGCAGCCGCTCCGCGTACGTCAGCAGTTCCTCCACCACCTGGCCCGCCTCGATGGCGCGGCGGTTGAAGACCTTGGTGAGGAGCTGGTTCTTGCCGTCGAGGGCCGCCTCGACCTTCTGCGTCAGGATCGACTCGTCGTAGAGGTCCTGGACGCGGATGCCGACGCGGTTGATCTTGTCCGCGTAGGTGGGCCCGATGCCCCGTCCCGTCGTACCGATCTTCCGCTTCCCGAGGAAGCGTTCCGTCACCTTGTCGACGGTGACGTTGTACGGCGTGATGATGTGAGCGTTCCCGCTGATCAGAAGCTTGGAGGTGTCGACGCCGCGCTCGTTCAGTCCGTTCAGCTCGGAGAACAGGACCGACGGGTCGACGACGACTCCGTTTCCGATCACCGGAGTGCACTCCGGTGTGAGGATTCCGGAAGGGAGGAGGTGGAGGGCGTACTTCTGATCGCCCACGACTACCGTATGGCCGGCGTTGTTACCGCCCTGGTAGCGCACCACATAGTCCACGGATCCACCGAGCAGGTCGGTGGCCTTTCCCTTGCCTTCGTCACCCCACTGAGCACCGAGCAGCACAAGTGCGGGCACAGGCGTACACCCCTTCCGGGCGGGGCATGTCCAAGGTCGGAGACGTACGCTGCTGTTTCTTTGCACGGCTGCGTACGCCGGCGACCTCCTTTGGCCGCGACCGTCGGACCGGATGCCCCGGAATAGACGAAGCCCCTGGCGCAATAGCGCAAGGGGCTCTTGCACAAAGATGCTACCCGAGGAAGCGAGGCATGACCGAGGTGGCGGCTTCCGACCAGCTTCTGGTGGTCATCGACCCGGTCGCCCGACGCCGTGACGGTGAGTCGGTACGGATCGCAAAAGACGTGCTCAGCGCGGGTGCGGCCACCAAGGTGTGCCTCCCGGAGGGACCCGAGGAATTCGCCCGCGCGCTGGCCCGCAGAGGGGCCCGGAGGCCGGTCGTCGTGGGCGACGACCGGACGCTGCTGCGCGCTGTGTCCCTTTTGCACCGCCAACGGGATCTGGCCGTGTGCGGGTTGGCGCTGGTGCCCGTGGGGGGATCGCTCTCCCTGGCGCGGGCCCTGGGGGTGCCCACGAGCGCGGTGGCCGCGGCACGGGCGGTGCTCGACGGGGTCGAGCGGCGGCTGGATCTGCTGGTCGACGACAGCGACGGGGTCGTACTGGGGGCGCTGCGCATACCGCCGGTGGGCTCGCCGGTGCCGTTCTCCGACGGGGCCGAGGAGATGGGGGCCGACGCTCCTGGGGCGCATCCGTGGCTGCGTACCTGCCAGTCGTTGGTCCGTACGCTCGCCGCCCGGCCCGCCGGGGTGGCGTCGGGGCGGACGAGGGCCTGGGGACGGGTGGCGTCCCTGCCCGCCGGGCCGGGACCCTCGCGGCTGCGGGTCGAGGTCGACGGGGTGACCCTGGTCGATCTGGATCAGCCGGTGGAGACGGTGTCCGTGATACCAGGGGTCTCCGGGGGCGCGGAGGTGGAGGTGCGGCCGGTCTCCGTGGGGGCGCAGGCCTCGCCGTTGCGGATGGTGGGGCAGCGGGTCACCGTGTCCGGGGCCGACTTCCGCTACCGGGCGGATTCGGTGGTCTCGGGGCCGGTGCGGACGCGGACGTGGACGGTGCGGGAGGGCGGGTGGGGGCTGACCCTCCCGGGCTGAGGCCCGGCCGCCCGTCGTCAGTGGCCGCCGTCGCCGAACAGCTTCTCCCGGTGGGTGCGCCAGCGTTCCATCATCCCGGCGATCTCGCCGTCGATGAACTCGAAGAAGGCGAGGGTCTCGGCGAGCCGGCCTCCGGCGGGGGTCGCAGGACCGAGGCTCTCGACGCCCGCGCGCAGGGCCGTCTCCCATCGCTTGAGCACGGCGTCACGGCTGGTCAGCGCCTCGTACCACTGGTCGCTGTGCACGCGGTACCGCTCGCGCCGGGAGCCGGGGTCCCGCTCGCGCGAGACCATGTGCTGCTGCGCGAGATAACGCACCGCGCCGGAGACGGCGGCCGGACTGACCTGGAGCCGCTCGCCGAGTTCGGCGGAGGTCATGGCACCGGAGTCGGAGGCGAGCAGCGCCGCGAAGACCCGGGAGGGCATCCGCTGCATCCCGGCCTCGACGAGCTGCGCCGCGAAGCCCTCGACGAACTGCGAGACCGCCTCGGGATCCCGCTCCGCCGCACTCGGTCGCTCCATCTGCCGATCCTCTCCCCTGCTCACGCGTCACCGTCGAGTCTATCCGGAGTTCATACCTTTCCTTAACTTCACAAATTTCTGAAAGAAGCGTACGTTCTGAATCATGACGAAGGCACACCTCGCCCTGGAGGTATCCGCACTGCGCAAGTCGTTCGGCAGGACGCATGCCCTGGACGGTCTCGACCTGCGCGTCGAAGCCGGCGAGGTGCACGGTTTCCTCGGCCCGAACGGCTCCGGGAAGTCCACCACCCTCCGCGTCCTGCTCGGCCTGCTGCGGGCCGACGCGGGCACGGTACGGGTGCTGGACGGGGACCCCTGGAAGGACGCGGTGGAACTGCACCGCCGGATCGCCTACGTCCCCGGCGACGTGACGCTGTGGCGGAACCTGTCCGGCGGCGAGGTCATCGACCTCTACGGACGGCTGCGCGGCGGCCTCGACCGGGGCCGGCGCGAGGAGCTGATCCAACGGTTCGAGCTCGACCCCACCAAGAAGGGCCGCACCTACTCGAAGGGCAACCGCCAGAAGGTCGCCCTCGTCGCCGCCTTCGCCTCGGACGTCGACCTGCTGATCCTCGACGAGCCCACCTCCGGCCTCGATCCGCTGATGGAGGAGGTCTTCCAGCACTGCGTCGAGGAGGAGCGCGACCGGGGCCGCACGATCCTGCTGTCGAGCCACCTCCTCAGCGAGGTGGAGGAACTCTGCGACCGGGTCAGCATCATCCGCAGCGGCCGCACCGTCGAGAGCGGCACACTCGCCGAACTGCGCCACCTCACCCGTACCAGCGTCACCGCCGAACTCGCGGGCCCACCGGGCGCCCTGGCCGCGCTGCCCGGGGTGCACGACATCGACATCCAGGGGACCCGGGTGCGGCTCCAGGTCGACACGGACCAGCTGAACGCCGTACTGCGCTCGCTCACCGACTCCGGCGTACGGTCCCTGGCCGCCGCCCCGCCGACCCTGGAAGCCCTGTTCCTGCGGCACTACCAGGAGGACGCGCCGGCGGAGGCGATGGCGCGATGACCGCCACAGCCTTCGCGGTACGGACCGGAGGCACCCGCCCACTGGCCGGAACCGGCACCCTCCTGAGGTTCGCGCTGCGCCGCGACCGCGTGCTCACACCGCTGTGGACCGGTGTGATCGCGCTGATGGTCCTCTCGCTGCCGAACACGCTGAAGACGGTGTACGGCACCGCGGCCGAACGCGCCGGTCTGACACGGCAGATGCTCACCAACAGCTCGCTGCGTGCCACGTACGGGCCGGTGTTCAGTGATTCCCTCGGCGGCCTCACCGCCTGGCGCGTGGGCGGCTACGCCGGGCTGTTCGCCGGGATCATGAGCCTGCTCGTCGTCGTCCGGCACACCCGTGACGAGGAGGAGAGCGGCCGCCAGGAACTCCTCTCCTCCGCGAGGGTGGGACGGCGGGCCCCGCTGACGGCGGCGCTGCTGGCCGCCCTGGCCGCGAACGGCGCGCTCGCCGTGCTCATCGCGGGCGGACTGGCCGGCCAGGGCGCCCGGGGCGCCCTGGCGCTCGGACTCGGCGTCGGGGGCGTCGGCATGGTCTTCGCCACGGCGGCGGCGATCGTCGCCCAGTTCACGCAGAGCGCGCGGCTGGCGAAGGGGCTGACGGGCGGAGTGCTGGGCACGGCGTTCGTCCTGCGGGCGGCCGGTGACTCCGCGGCGACCGACGGTTCGTCCCCGCTGACCTGGGTGTCGCCGCTGGGCTGGCTGGAGAACGAGCGGCCGTTCGCGGACGAGCGGTGGTGGGTGCTGCTCCTGTTCGCCGTGGCCGTCACCCTTCAGGGCGCACTCGCCTACGCGCTCACCGGGCGGCGCGATGTCGGCATGAGCTTCCTGCCGACGCGGCCGGGACCGGCCTCGGGGCGGCTAGGCACGGCCTGGGCACTGGCCTGGCGGCTCCAGCGCGGCAGTGTGCTCGGCTGGAGCCTCGGCTTCCTCGCCGCCGGGACCGCGTTCGGCGGGATCACCAAGGGCGCGTCCGGCCTGGTCGGCGACAACGCCAGGACCCGCCAGATCATCGAGCGGATGGGCGGCCGGTCCGGGATCACGGACGCGTTCCTCGCCACGATGACCGGCATGCTCGGGATGGTGGCCGCGCTGTACATCGTCTCCTCCGTGCTGCGGCTGCACGGCGAGGAGACCTCCCAGCGGGCCGAGCCGATCCTCGCGAACGCGGTGGGACGGCTCCGCTGGGCAAGCGGGCACCTGGTCATCGCCTTCGGCGGAGCCGCGCTGATCCTGCTGCTGGGCGGAGCCGGTCTCGGGCTGGGCTACGGCCACGAGCCGGGGCCGGTCCTCGGCGCCTGCCTCCTCCAGATCCCGGCGGTCTGGACACTGGGCGGCCTGGCGGTCCTCCTGTACGGGGTCTTCCCCCGGTCGGCACCCGGCGCCTGGGGCGCGGCGGGCCTCGTCCTCCTGCTGGGCTGGATCGGGCCCGCCCTGGACGTCCCCCAGGTGCTCATGGACCTCTCCCCCTACGGCCACCTCCCCAAGCTGCCGGGCGGGGAGATGACCTGGACACCGGTGCTGGTCCTGACCGTCATCGCGGCGGGCCTGACCGCCGCCGGGCTGGCGACCCTGCGCCGACGGGACCTGAGCGCCTGACACCGCACACCCGCGCGGGTCACCCGCGGGCGCGGGCGTCCTCGGCGGAACGGCCGCCGCCCTGGCGCTGTGGGCGCTCGGCCGGCGGATCAGAGGGCCACGCTGAGTCCCTCGAGTCCCCGGATCACGAAGTTCGGCTTGCGTTCCGGTTCCTCCGCGAGCCGCAGCGTCGGGGCCTGCTCGAGCAACGCCCCGAGCGACGCCGCCAGTTCGATCCGGGCCAGCGGCGCGCCGATGCAGTAGTGGATGCCCGCGCTGAAGGAGATGTGCGGGTTGTCGGTGCGGGAGAGGTCCAGTTCGCCGGGGCGGGTGAAGACCGCCGGGTCATGGTTGGCGGAGCCGAAGAGCAGGGCGATCTCCGCACCGCGCGGGATCGTCGTACCGTCGATCTCGATGTCGTCCAGCACCCACCGCTCGAACATCTGCAACGGGGTGTCGTAGCGCATCAGTTCCTCCACCGCCGTGGGGACCAGCGAGCGGTCGGCGCGCAGCTCCGCCAGCCGGCCGGGGTGGCGGAACAGCGTCCACCAGCCGTTCACCGTGGCGTTGACCGTCGCCTCGTGCCCCGCGTTCAGCAGCAGCACACAGGTGGAGATCATCTCCTGCTCGGTGAGCCGGTCGCCCTCGTCGTGCGCGGCGATGAGCCCCGAGATCAGGTCGTCGCCCGGCTCCTTGCGTCGGGCCTCGATCAGCTCCCGCAGATACTCCGTGAACTCGACCGACGCCCGTACCGCCCTGGCCGCCGTCTCCCGCGAGGGGTTCAGCTCGTACATCCCGCAGATGTCCGCCGACCACGGCCGCAGCGGTGCCCGGTCGGACTCCGGGATGCCCAGCATCTCGGCGATCACGGCGACCGGGAGCGGCTCGGCGACATCGGTGAGCAGATCACCGCCGCCGGCCGCGACCAGACCGGCGACCAGCTCGGCCGCCAGCCTCCGCACATACGGTCCCAGCCGCTCGACCGTGCGCGGGGTGAACGCCTTGGAGACCAGCCGGCGGATCCTGGTGTGGTCCGGCGGCTCCAGGTCGAGCATCCCGTGGTCGTTGAGCACGTGGAACGGCTCGTGCTCGGGCGGGGGCGCCGTCCGCCCGAAGTCCTCGTGCGTGAAGCGGTGCTGGTACGTCCGGCCCAGGCGCCGGTCCCGCAGCAGCGCCGACACGTCCGCGTGGTGCGGGACCAGCCACTGGTCGGTCGGCTCGTAGTAGTGGACCCGGCCGCGCGCACGCAGTTCCGCGTAGGCGGGGTACGGGTCCGCCACGAACGCCGGGTCCCAGGGGTCGAAGGTCCCGGGAGTCTCCAAAGCTGCCATGACCGGACGCTAGCCCGCCGCACCCCCCTCTGAACAGGGGCGTCCCGGCGGACGGCCCCCCGTGCCACCCGCGCCCTGCCACCTCCCGCCGGGACCGGGACCGGGTCACCTGGGCGTGATCAGCCGCGCCTCGTAGGCGAAGACCGCCGCCTGGGTGCGGTCCCGCAGCCCCAGCTTCACCAGGATGCGGCTCACATGGGTCTTGATCGTGGACTCCGCGACGAACAGCCGCGAGGCGATCTCCGCGTTCGACAGACCCTGCGCGATCAGGACCAGCACCTCCGTCTCGCGCTCGGTCAGGTCGCCGTAGGCCGCCTGTGCCGTGGCCGACAGCCGCGGGGCGTCGGCGAGCCGGGAGAACTCGGTGATCAGCCGCCTGGTGACCGAGGGCGCGAGCAGCGCCTCGCCCGCCGCGACCACCCGAACCCCGTCGGCGAGCTGCCGCGCGGAGGCGTCCTTGAGCAGAAAGCCGGAGGCTCCCGCGCGCAGCGCCTGGTACACGTACTCGTCGAGGTCGAAGGTGGTGAGCACCAGCACCTTCGCGGTGCTGTCCGCGGCGACGATCTCCCGGGTCGCCTCGATGCCGTTCAGCTCCGGCATGCGGATGTCCATCAGTACGACGTCCGGGCCGAGTTCGCGGACCCGCTCCACCGCGTCCCGCCCGTTGACCGCCTCGCCGACCACCTCGATGTCCGGCATCGCGCCGAGCAGCACCGAGAACCCCTCGCGGACCATCACCTGGTCGTCGGCGATCAGCACGCGGATGGTGTCACCCGCCGCCCCGCCGGCCGTCCGGCCCGGTGCCCCGCCGGTCGCCCCGTCCGGTGTCCCGCCCGTCGTCCCGCCCGTCATCCGGACTCCTCCGCCACGGGCACCGGCACCGGCAGGAACACCGTCACCTCGTATCCGCCGTCGTCCGTCTCGCCCGTCGTCATCTCGCCGTCCAGCATCGTGACCCGCTCCCGCATGCCGGTGATGCCGTGGCCCGCGCCGTGCGTGGACTTCACCAGGTTCGCGGCCGGCGCGGGGCCGTTGACTATCCGCAGGCCGAGCCCGCCGAGGACGTAGCCGATCTCCACGCGGGCCATGGCACCGGGCGCGTGCCGCAGCGCGTTGCTCAGCGCCTCCTGGACGATGCGGTACGCCGACAGCTCGACGCCCTGCGGGAGTTCACGCACCGCACCCGTGACCACCTTCTCCACGCTCAGGCCCGCGTCCCGCACATTGGCGAGCAGCGCTTCGAGATCGGCGAGGGTGGGCTGCGGGGCGTCCGGCGCCTCGTAGTCCTCGGCCCGTACGACACCGAGGACACGACGCAGCTCGGTGAGCGCCGCCACCGCGTTCTCCCGGATCGTGACGAAGGCCTGCTCCAGCTCCGGCGGCGGGTTCTCCACCCGATAGGGCGCGGCCTCCGCCTGAATGGCGACCACCGACATGTGGTGGGCCACCACGTCGTGCAGCTCGCGCGCGATCGTCGTGCGCTCCTCCAGCAGGGTGCGCTTGGAGCGCTCGTGCGCCGTCACGGACAGCTGGGCGGTCACCTCCCGCTCCGCCGCGCGGCGGATGTGCAGGACGGTGACGACCAGCAGGGCGAGCGCGGCGAGAAACAGCAGGGCGACCGAGTCGGTCTCGTAGTGCCCGGCGCCGAAGACGGTCTCGGCCGCCATCCCGTACAGCGCGGTCAGCACCCACATCCAGGCCGCGGTGCGCGGCCGCGTCCGCAGCGCCACCACCGTCAGCACCACCAGGTGGGAGACGAAGGCGCCCGGCGCCCAGGGCCAGTCGCCCCAGCTGTCGCTGAACACGGCCGCGAACGGTGTCGCCACGAGGGAGAACCAGAAGGCACCGACCGGCCGGACGAGCGTCAGCAGGACCGGGAGCAGCGCGAGGAATCCGGGCACCAGGCCGGGCACCAGGCTCGGGGTGCCGGGGCCGCCGTCGTTCTCGGTGCTCGCGACGGCCATCGCGAGCAGTCCGCACAGCACGGTGGCGGCGTGCGGAGCCCAGGCCGCGTACTCCCTGACACTCTCGGGGAGACGTCGGGTGAGCGGACCGTCCACCCGCATGCGCGGGAGCGGACGGTAGGCGAAGGCATCGTGGAGCAGGTCCTGCCGGAGTCCGCGCAGGGCGTCCACGTCGAGCCGGAACTCCGGGCTGCGTGGCTTGGCCCCGCCCGGCGGCGTCTTCTGCGTCTGGGTCGTGTCGGTCACGTTCGAAACGGTAGGCCGCCCGCCGGGCCGCCGTCGTCACCTGTGAGAAGGGTCCTGCCGGGTCCGTCTCAGGTACTACGGGGTGCGCCCGAGGGGGCGGCGGCCGGGCCCGCGCCACCGCCCGGCACTCAGTAGCCGGACGGGCGTACCAGTCCCGACTCGTAGGCGAAGACCGCGGCCTGGGTGCGGTCGCGCAGACCCAGTTTCACCAGGATCCGGCCCACGTGGGTCTTCACGGTCTGTTCGGCGACGACGAGGCGCTCGGCGATCTCCGCGTTCGACAGACCCTGCGCGATGAGGGCGAGGACCTCCGTCTCGCGCTCCGTCAGCTCGCCCACGCGCTGCTTGAGCGGGGTACGGGGTGCGGAACCCAGACGGGAGAACTCGGCGATGAGACGACGGGTGATCCCGGGCGCGATCAGCGCGTCGCCCGCCGCCACCACCCGTACCGCCTCGGCGAGCTGGTCGGCGGACGCGTCCTTGAGCAGGAACCCGGAGGCACCGGCCCGCAGCGCCTCGTACACGTACTCGTCGAGGTCGAAGGTGGTCAGCACCAGCACCCTGATCAGGGGTGTCTCGGCGGTGATGCGGCGGGTCGCGTCGATTCCGCCGAGCTCGGGCATGCGGATGTCCATCAGCACGACGTCCGGGGCGAGTTCGGCGACCTGGGCGATCGCGTCCAGGCCGTCCACCGCCTGGCCGACCACCTCGATGTCGGGCTGGGTGTTGAGCAGCACGGTGAAGCCCTGGCGGACCATCTGCTGGTCGTCGGCGATCAGTACACGGATGGTGCTGCTCGTCATCGGCTCTTGTCTCCTGTGCGGCCCGATGTGTCGACGTCGGGGGGCGGGTGGTCGGGGGGCGGGTGGTCGGGGGACGGACGGTCCGCGGACGGGTGGTCGGGGGAGGCGTCGTCGGTCAGGGCGACGCCGTTGCGGGGCAGGAAGGCGGCCACCACGAAGCCGCCGTGCGACGTCTCGGCGGTCACCAGGGTGCCGCCCAGCATCGCGGCCCGCTCCCGCATCCCGAGCAGACCGTGCCCCGCGCCCGGGGACGGCGGGGCCGGGCGCTCGGGTCTCGAATTGATGATCCGCACCTGGAGGCCCCTCGGGAAGTGCCACAGCTCGACGCGGACCGCCGAACCGGGCGCGTGCCGCAGCGCGTTGCTCAGCGCCTCCTGGATGATCCGGTAGGCCGACAGCTCGACGCCCGGCGCCAGCGGAAGCTGCTCGCCGGAGATCTCCGTCGTCACCTCCAGACCGGCCGCGCGGGTGTTGGCGACGAGCGCGTCGAGGCGGTCGAGCGTGGGCTGCGGGGAGTTGGGGGCGGCGCCGGTGCCGGCTCCGAGGCCGTACGGGTCCTCGGGGTTCTCCGAGCGCAGCACACCAAGGACACGGCGCAGCTCGATCAGTGCCTCCAGGGCGTTCTGCCGGATGCCCGCGAGGTTCTCCCTCAGCTCCTCGGACGGGTTCTCGACCAGGTGGGGAGCGACCTGGGCCTGAATGGAGATCACCGACATGTGGTGGGCGACCACGTCGTGGAGTTCGCGTGCGATCCGGCTGCGCTCCTCCAGCAGGGTGCGCCGGGCACGCTCCTCCGCGGTCAGCGAGGCCTGTTCGACGAGCTGGGTGCGGGCCTCGCGGCGGCCGCGCAGGGCGATGCCGAGGAGGAGCACGGCGGCGAAGACGGCGAGTGCCGGCAGGCCCGTGGAACGGTAGGCCGCTCCACCGACCACGCCCTGCAGGAAGTACGTCACCAGGGCGGTCAGGGACAGCGCGCCGACGGCCGCTCTGGTGCGCAGCCGCAGCGCGAGCAGGAAGAGCACGAAGGCGTGCGCGGTGATCGTCGCCGATCCCCACGGCCAGTCGGGGCCCGGGAAGTGGACGCCCGTCACCATGCGGTTCCTCGCCGCCATGGCGCCGAGGACGGTGCCGCCCAGGGACAGCCACCAGGCCGGCACCGGCCGCCACAGGGCGAGGGCGACCGCCACGCCCTGCGCGATTCCGAACAGGTTGCCCAGGGGGAGGCCGAGCCGGTACTCGGTGGTGAAGGTGTCCGCGCTCGTGAAGATGATCAGGAGGGCGACCATGCCCACCAGGAAGTGCGGCAGCCGTCGCAGCCACCGGGGCCGGGACAGCGGCGGCAGGGGCGCGGCCGCCGTCGACGCGAGGTCGGCGAGGACCTCCCGTACCGGGACACGGGGCCGGGCCGCACTCCGGCGGCTCCGCCGCGGGGGCGTCGCGTCGGGCATGGAGGGCTCCTTGTCCGGCTCCCCGGGCTCCGTGCCGGTCACCCCGTCATCCCTGGGCACGAGGGGCCGTTCGTGTGCCCGCCGGACCACCACGGCGGTGCACGCGGACGATACGGGAGGGGCGGCCCGTGCGGCGGCGCGGGCCCTGTTCGCGGGAGCGGAACGCGGCCCGGCAGACGGCCAGGGCGAGGGTGAACACCGGGAGCCAGGCGAGGCGGGCCGCCACCCAGCCGAGGTCGTCGGGAACCGTGTGCAGTCCGGGCAGCCGGCCCACGGACAGGCCCACGGCGGTGACCGCCATCAGGGACGTCTGGTGCCAGAGGAATATCGTCATCGCCGACAGGTTGACCATCGCCACCGCCGCCCAGGCGAGCGGCCGTCGCAGCCACCGGCGGAGGGGCTCGCGCAGCAGCAGCGCGAGGCCGCACTGGGCCAGGCCGAAGGTGACCGCGGCCAGCGTCGGCGGGTTCAGGTTCGAGACCGCCGCGCCCGGGACGCCCACCATCGACGCGGGGTAGCCGGCCCACGCCACCAGCGCGGCCGTCGCCGCCGCGCCGCAGCCGAACAGCACCCAGCCCGCGCGCCGCCGGTCCAGCTCGCCGCGGGTCCAGGCCGCGCCCAGCGTGTACGGGACCAGCCAGCCCGCCGCCACGTTCACCCAGCCGAGCCAGGAGGGTCCGCCGAGTCCGAATCGCACCAGGTCCACATGGAGAACGACGGCCAGCGGCCACAGCGGGTTCAGTCGGGTGAGCAGCGGGGTCGCCGCGGTCAGCCCGGCGAACACCAGGAGGAACCACAGCGGGGACAGGGCGAGTTCGACGAGGGCGTGGACGGTCCCGACGCCGGTGCCCGACCCGAGCAGGCAGGCCGCGACCACCGCCCAGAGGGTCAGTAGGGCGGCCACCGGCTTGAAGAGTCTCGCCAGGCGTGCGCGCAGCCACTGACCGTACGTCATGCCCCTTGCCCGTGCCGACGCATGACTCCTCGTCGCCACATGGCCGCCGACCAGGAAGAACACGGCCAGGGTCTGGAAGGCCCAGGAGATGGGGGCCAGCCACGGCAGGTGCCGTAACGGGCTCTCCGCGCGCAGTGTGCCGCCGTCCTCGACCAGGGCCGTCACCAGCCAGTGGCCGAGGACCACCCCGAGGATCGCGAAGGCGCGCAGCGCGTCGACGGCACGGTCCCGCCGCGCGGGGGTGGCCGCGTCGACGCGCCGGGCGCCGCCGCCGACGGCCCGCGCCGCGGCCCTCAGGCCGGAGCGCTCGCCCGCCCGCGCATCCCGACGGCCGGCTTCCTGTCCGCCGCCCCCGACGGCCTCCTCCGCTTCTTCCGTGACGCCGGTTCCGGCTTCCGGCGGGCGCGGCGTGCGCTGTACCGACGTGGGTGATGGCTTACGCACGGGGCACCTCCGAGGTGTCTCCGAGGACGATCCGGGCGAGGTTGTCCAGGGACACCGAGCCCGGCTTGAAGTAGTCGCTGTGGCCGCCGCCGCCCGCCGTGAAGACGTGGGCGCCGAAGGCCGGGGACATCGGGTCGGTGCCGAAGCCGACCGTCGTGCCGAAGAGGTCGGCGCGGCCGTGGGGGACGTTCGCGATCCAGTCGCCGGCGCCGCGGGCCGCCCAGACGCGGGCGGACGTGCCCAGGTCCGCCACGGAGTCCGAGCCGGTACCCGGGCTGCCGACCAGGGCGATGTCCGCCACGTCCAGCCCTCGCGCCGCGCGGCCGCAGACGACCGAGCCGTAGGAGTGGCACAGCAGGGAGAAGTGCGCCTCGGGGCCGACGACGCCGCGCAGTTCGCGTACGAACCCCCTCAGGCGCGGGGCCGCTTCCTCGGCCCGGCCGGCCGTCAGGACCGTGGCGCTGACCGTGCCCGGGGTCTCGTAGCCGAGCCAGGCGACGACCGCCGTACCCGGGCCGAGCCGGTCGTGCAGGGCGAGAGCCGCGGCGCGGAAGCGGCCGTACGTCTCCAGGGTGGTGTCGGAACCCGGGACCAGGACCGCGACGCGGCCGGCGTGCGCGAGGTCGCCGAGGACCTCGACGGCCAGGCCCGCTCCCCGGCCGTCGAAGGAGAGGAGGTGGCGGCCGCGAGCGGCCATCGCGCGGTCCGCGGCGGCCCGGGTGCGGTCGCCGTGGCCGGCTGCCATGCGGGCCGCCCGCTCGGCGTTCGCGCGGTTCGCCGCGTACGCCGTGGCCAGGGTCGAACGGGTCGGCGGGGCGAGTACCGCCGGGGCGGGGGCGGGGATCCGCGGGCGGGCCGCGGCCGACACGGGGACGACGACGGCGCAGACGACCAGTGCCGCGAGCAGGGTACGGACCGGGCGCCGGAGCGCCTGCCCGCCATCGCGTCGGCTCCCGCCCCCGTGCGCGTCACTCGGCCTCGCCCGGAGATCCATCGCGTCCGTCCCCTCCCGCTCGCCCGCTCGTCGGGTGCCTCTGCAGGGGAAGTTACGGATCGTGACGCGTCGTCGGCGTCCTCCCAGGGAGCTCACCCGGGAGGTAGCTCTCAGGTACTACGGGTATGACCCGGGGAGTGCGGGACGGCACCCAGGAGGTACGGGACGGCGGTGACCGCAGCTGTCACCAGGCCAGTTGGGCGATCTCCTCGGCCACGACCGCGCACGCGTCCGCCGCCGGATCGATCAGCGGGAAGTGGCCGACGTCCTCCAGGAGCGTCAGACCGACCACCTCGCCGGCCCGTGCCGCGGCCTCGGCGTACGACTCCGCGACCGCCTGCGGCACGACGAGGTCGGTGCGGCCCTGCACGAGAGTCGTGGCGATGCCCGTGGGGAGCAGGTGGGCGGGGTCGGCATAGGGCTGCCGTTCCGCGAACCTCTCCTCGCCGCCCAGGAGTTGACGGGCCGCCCCGGAGCACACGTCCAGCTTCTCGGCGACCTGGAAGTCCGCGATCGGGGCGAGGGCGACGACGCCGCGCAGCGGGACGGGGCGGTCGGTGCGCCAGGGGGCGTCCGCGGGCAGGACGTGCCGGGCCGCGGCCCACAGGGCGAGGTGGCCGCCGGCGGAGTGGCCGGTGATCACCGTGCGGTGGGGGTCGACCCCCGGCAGATGCGCCTCCACCAGCGGGGGCAGCGCGTCGAGCGCCGCCGCGACGTCGTCGAAGGTGTCGGGCCAGCGGCCCGCCACCGGGCCCTCGCCGCCCTGCGCGGGGAGCACCGCGCCCCTGCGGTACTCGACATTGGCCACCGCGAAGCCGCGGCGGGCCAGGAAGTCCGCGAACGGGGTGATGTGCCGCCGGTCGTACGGGGCGCGCCAGGCACCGCCGTGCAGAACGACCACCAGCGGGACGGGCAGCGCGGGGTCGGGATCACGCGGGCCGTAGAAGTCGATCACCTGGTCGGGGTGGTCGCCGTACACGGCGGTGACGTCGGGGTCGACGGGCGGGTGGGAGAAGGCCGACGCCTCCTCGGCGGCGTCCCGTGCTGCGGCGTCGTCCGGCATGCTCCAACCTCTCAGCGGTGAAACGGATTTGGATGTGGCGGACCGGGAGAGAGATCGTCCGTTGGCGGGGACGGTATCAGGCCCGTGACGTGCGCCTACACCCGGACATCACGCTCGGTGAGGGTTGAGCGGTCCCGCTGTTTCGTTACGCTGGGCGGGCGCTGCGGCGCTTCTACGAGGTACGGGTGGGCGAGTGGGCGCCGTGGGTCGAACAGGGCGCGGCCCGGGGAGAGCTGCCGGCCGGAACCGACCCCTCGTTGGTGGTACGGGCGGTGTCGGCGCCCCTCCTCTCCCCGAGCCCCACCCTCTCCCCTAGCCCACCGTCTCCCCCAGCACCCGCGCCGCCCGCTCCACGTCCGCGAATCCCACGTACAGCGGGGTGAGGCCGAAGCGCAGGATGTCCGGGCGGCGGAAGTCGCCGACCACACCGCGGCCGACGAGACGCTTCATCACCTCGCCCGCGTCCGCGCACCGCAGGGAGACCTGGCTGCCGCGTTCGGCGTGGACCGACGGCGTCACGGACTCCACGAGGCCCCCGGGAACGTACGCCTCGACACACTCCAGGAAGAAGTCCCCCAGCGCGAGCGACTTGGCCCGGACCGCCTCGACCGACACCCCGTCCCACACCTCGAGCGCCGCCTCCAGGGCCAGCATGGAGAGGATGTCCGGCGTACCGACCCGCCCCCGCGGGGCGCCCGGCGCCGGTATGAACTCCGCGCTCATGTCGAACGGGTTCGTGTGCGAGTTCCAGCCGGGCAGCGGGGAGTCGAAACGCTCCTGCAGGCCGGCGCGGACGTAGAGGTACGCGGGCGAACCCGGCCCCCCGTTCAGGTACTTGTACGTGCAGCCGACCGCGAGGTCGACCCCGTGGGCGTCCAGACCCACGGGCAGGGCCCCCGCGCTGTGGCAGAGGTCCCAGACCGCCAGGGCGCCCGCGTCGTGGATCGCGGACGTCAGGGCCGGCAGGTCGTGCAGCCGGCCGGTGCGGTAGTCGACGTGGTTCAGCAGCACCGCCGCCGTACGGGGCCCCACGGCGTCCGGCACCGCCGACGGTTCCACCGGGCGCAGCTCGCAGCCCGTCAGACGGGCCGCCGACGCGGCGATGTAGCCGTCCGACGGGAACGTCGTCGCGTCGACGACGATCTCGTCCCGCCCGGCACCGGCCAGCCGCACGGCCCCCACCAGTGCCTTGAAGACGTTCACGCTCGTCGAGTCACCGACCACGATCTGACCGGGAGCGGCGCCGACCAGGGGCGCGATACGGTCGCCGATCCGCTCCGGCGCCGTCCACCAGCCGCTCTCCTCCCAGGACCGGATCCGCAGCTCACCCCACTGCCTGCGGACGACGTCGTCGACCCGGCCGGGGACGTCCACCGACAGCGCGCCGAGCGAGTTCCCGTCCAGGTACACCACGTCGTCCAGCACGAACCGGTCGCGCAGCCCGGCGAGTTCGTCCGCGGCGTCCAGCGCCGCCGCCCTCCCGGCGTACGACTCAGACATGGCTGCGCGCCGTCCACAGCTCGGGGAACACGTTCTTCTGCGCACGCTTCTCCAGCCAGGCCACCCCGGCGGAGCCGCCCGTGCCCGTCTTCGCGCCCATCGCGCGGCGCGTCGCGACGAGATGGTCGTTGCGCCATCGCCACACCAGCTCCGCGACGTCCGTCAGCGCCTCCCCGAGCCGGGCCAGGTCGCTCTCCTCGTCCCCCGAGTAGAGCGCGGTCCACACCGCCTCCACCTCCGGCGAGGGCTCGTACCGCAGCGACACGTCCCGCTCCAGCACCGCGGCCGGGACCGCGTGCCCGCGCCGCGCGAGCAGCCGCAGCACCTCGTCGTACAGGCTCGGCTCGTACAGCGCCTTCTCCAACTCGGCGTGCACCCGCGGCGCGCCCCGGTGCGGGACCAGCATCGACGCGGACTTCTCACCGAGCAGGAACTCCATCCGCCGGTACATCGCGGACTGGAATCCGGAGCCCTCGCCGAGGGCGGAGCGGTACGAGTTGAACTGCGCCGGTGTGAGCTGCGCGAGGGGCCGCCAGGACGCGTTCAGCGCCTCCAGCTCCCGCAGGGACCGCTTGAGGGCCGCCACGGCGACGGGCAGCCGGTCCTCGCGCAGCGCCTGCGCCGCGGTCTCCCACTCGTGCACGATGACGGTGAACCACAGTTCCATGACCTGGGTGGTCACCAGGAAGACCATCTCTCCGGGGTCGTCGGAGCGGATGTGCTGCAAGTGGGTGAGGACGTCCGCCTGGACGTAGTCCTCGTACGGCGTGGTGCCGTGGAAGTCGAGATGCGGGGTCTCGGGCGCCTGGGCCACCATGGGCCGGGCCGGCTGGGACGACATCGCTGTCTCCTGATACGTGCTCCGGGTAGCGGTCCGCCCCTGCCGTCATCGACACGGGGGCCCCGGTCCCCACCGGGAATCCTGCGCAATCGTCCCCCGAAAACGCAAGACCCGCCCGGTCACACCCGCCGGACGGGTCCCACGGGTTCCGCGCCCTAACCCAGCGTCTGCGCCGCCGTCGGCGAGGAGTCCTTCAGGAACTGGCTGCAGCGCTCGTACTCCTCCTTCTCGCCGATCGCCTGCGCGGCGCGGGCGAGGCCGTTCAGGGCGCGCAGGAAACCGCGGTTCGGTTCGTGCTCCCACGGCACCGGACCGTGCCCCTTCCAGCCGCTGCGGCGCAGGGAGTCCAGGCCGCGGTGGTAGCCCGTACGGGAGTACGCGTACGACTCGACGACACTGCCCCGCTCGTACGCCTCGTCGGCCAGCTGGGCCCAGGCGAGCGAGGAGGTCGGGTACTTGGCGGCGACGTCGGCGGACGGCGTGCCGTTCGCGAGCAGCTCGCGCGGCTCCGGGTCGTCGGGCAGGTAGGTCGGGGGCGGTCCCCCGAGAAGGTTCTCGTGAATCGTCATGGGTTCCAGTCTGCTGCATCGCCGGTGCCCGGTGACGTCCGCCCGCCCCTCCGGAGCCACCGGTTCCGCGGGAGCCGCCGGGCGGCCCCCGGCGGCTCAGGACGGCAGCGTTCCAGGGGCCGCCGCGCGCTGGGGCTCCAGCGGGGGCGTCGTCACACAGCCGTGCGTACGGCACTGGGGGCGGCGGCAGTCGGGCGCGGGCCGGCGGACGGTCACGAAGGCCAGCACCGCCCCCACCACGAGCACGCCCGCGCACAGCGGCATCGCGCGCTGGAACGCGGAGTCGAAGGCGTCCGCCGAGCGGTACGCCTCCGGACCCATGCCGACCAGCACCGGCAGGGCCGCC
This sequence comes from Streptomyces sp. NPDC005195, assembly GCF_040608315.1. NCBI lineage: Bacteria > Bacillati > Actinomycetota > Actinomycetes > Kitasatosporales > Streptomycetaceae > Streptomyces > Streptomyces sp. NPDC005195. The sequence continues at coordinate 215,365 of NZ_JBEXHZ010000004.1, read as the reverse complement.
ACGGCGAGGAGACCGCCGACCCGGGCCGCCGCGTTGTTGATGCCGCTGGCCAGGCCCGCCCGCCCGGTGTCCACCGAGGCGAGGACGGTCGCGGTCAGCGGCGCCACGAGCGTCACCATGCCCGCGCCCATCACCAGCAGGGCGGGCAGCACGTCGCTGACGTACACGGCGCCCTTGCCCACCCGCAGCATCAGCAGCATGGCCACCGCGCACAGCAGCGGGCCCACCGTGAGCGGGACGCGCGGCCCGATGCGCTGCGCCAGTTCGCCGGAGCGGGCGGAGAACAGCAGCATCAGGGCGGTGGTGGGCAGCAGCGCCGTCCCCGCCTGCAGGGGCGAGTAGCCGGCCACGACCTGGAGCTGGAGCGCGGTCAGGAAGAAGAAGCCGCCGAAGGCCGCGTACACGCACAGGGTGACGAGATTGACGGCCGTGAACTGCCGCGACGCGAAGATGTCCGGCGGCATCATCGGATCGGGCCGGGTCCGCTCGACGTGTACGAAACCCACCCCGGCGGCCACGCCGAGGACCGCCGACACCCAGACCAGCACGGAGCCGCTGGTGGCCTCGATCAGGGCGTACGTCACCAGCGCGAGCGCCACCGCGCCGAGGGACGCGCCGAGCACGTCGAAGCCGCGGCGCGGCCGGCCGGCCGCGAGCTCCGGGTCCCGGCCGGGCACGGCGGTGCTCCCGTCGGACTCCGGGACGTGCCGCAGGGCCACGGGCACACACACCAGCGCCAGCGGGATGTTCAGCAGGAAGACCCAGCGCCAGCCGGGGCCGTCCACCAGCCAGCCGCCCAGGAACGGGCCGACCGCCCCGCCGATGCCGCCGAAGCCCGACCACAGGCCGACGGCCTTCGCGCGGTCGTCCGGATGGAAGGAGGCCTGGATGAGGGCGAGCGAGCCCGGGGTCAGCAGCGCCCCGCCGACGCCCTGCAGGGCGCGGGCCGCGATCAGCACGCCCGCGTTCGGCGCGAGCCCGCACAGCAGCGAGGCGGAGGCGAACCACATGACACCGAGGACGAACACCTTGCGGCGCCCGAACCGGTCCCCGAGCGAACCGCCCAGCAGGATCAGCCCGGCCAGCGTCAGCATGTACGCGTTCACGGTCCACTGCAGGGCGGCCAGACTCGCGTCCAGGTCACGGCCGATCCGCGGCAGCGCGACGTTGACGACCGTCGAGTCCAGCATGGCCATGCTGGAGCCGAGCACGGTGGTCAGCAGGATCCACCTGCCCGCGGGCGAGGAGATCCGTACGGCCGGTGTTTCCTGCGAGGGCACAGCCATACTCCGGAGCATACGGAAGGGCCCGGCACCTTGGAGGTGCCGAGCCCTGACCGGAGTGCGGTTACTTGATCCTCGTGCCCGTGGAGCGCAGCGCGGCGCAGGCCTCGGTCACCCGCTGGGCCATGCCGGCCTCGGCCAGCTTGCCCCAGGTCCGCGGGTCGTAGGTCTTCTTGGAGCCGACCTCGCCGTCGACCTTCAGGACGCCGTCGTAGTTCCTGAACACGTGGTCGACGACCGGACGCGTGAACGCGTACTGGGTGTCGGTGTCGAGGTTCATCTTCACGACGCCGTTCTCCAGCGCGGTGGCGATCTCCTCGGCCGAGGAGCCGGAGCCGCCGTGGAAGACGAAGTCGAACGGGGACGCCGTGCCGAACTTGGCGGCGACACCGTCGCTCAGCTCCTTCAGGAGCTCGGGGCGCAGGACGACGTTGCCCGGCTTGTAGACGCCGTGCACGTTGCCGAAGGACGCGGCGAGCAGGTAGCGGCCCTTCTCGCCCAGGCCGAGGGCCTCGGCGGTGCGGATCGCGTCGTCGACCGTGGTGTACAGGGAGTCGTTGATCTCGTGCGAGACACCGTCCTCCTCGCCACCGGTCGGGGTGATCTCGACCTCGAGGATGATCTTCGCGGCGGCGGCCTTCGCGAGCAGCTCCTGGCCGATGGCCAGGTTGTCGGCGAGGGTCTCGGCGGAGCCGTCCCACATGTGCGACTGGAACAGCGGGTTCTCGCCCCGGGCGACGCGCTCGGCGGAGATGTCGAGCAGCGGCCGGACGTAGGTGTCCAGCTTGTCCTTGGGACAGTGGTCCGTGTGCAGCGCGACCGTGATGTCGTACTTCGCGGCGACGATGTACGCGAACTCGGCGAGCGCGACCGCGCCGGTCACCATGTCCTTCTTGTGCTGGCCGCCGAGGAACTCCGCGCCACCCGTGGACATCTGGATGATGCCGTCGCTCTCCGCCTCCGCGAAGCCGCGCAGCGCAGCGTGCAGGGTCTGGGAGGAGGTCACGTTGATGGCCGGGTAGGCGAACTTGCCTGCCTTCGCCCGGTCGAGCATCTCGGCGTAGACCTCGGGGGTTGCGATGGGCATCTGTCCGCTCCTTGTATGTGCGGGTGGCGTTCTGCTGCTTACGGCCCTGACCTAGGGGGTGACGTCATCGTCGGCCCCATCCTTCCAGACGCGGCCCGGTGCTCCGGTCACCCTGTCCGGGATGCGGGATCCCGGGTTCGGCGGGATCCCGGCCCCGTCGTCAGTCCAGGCCCAACTCGTCCTTGGAGAAGGCGAAGAGGTACGGCACTCCGGCACCGGCCTCGATCTTCTCGGCGGCGCCGGTCGCGCGGTCGACGATCGTCGCCACCCCGACGACCTCGGCGCCGGCCTCCCGGACCGCCTCGACGGCGGCGAGCGGGGAGCCGCCGGTGGTCGAGGTGTCCTCGACCACGAGCACCCGCCGCCCCCTGATCTCCGGGCCCTCCACCCGGCGCTGCAGACCGTGCGCCTTGGCCGCCTTCCGTACGACGAAGGCGTCGAGCCTCCGGCCCCGGGCCGCGGCGGCGTGCATCATGGCCCCGGCGACGGGGTCGGCGCCCATGGTGAGGCCGCCCACCGCCTCGAAGTCCAGCCCGTCCGTGAGGTCGAGGAGCACCTGTCCGACCAGCGGCGCGGCCTCGCCGTCCAGCGTGACCCGGCGCAGGTCCACGTAGTAGTCGGCTTCCAGACCCGAGGAGAGGGTCACCTTGCCGTGCACCACGGCCTTGTCCTTGATCTGCTGCAGCAGCGCTCCGCGCACGTCACTCATGCCCGCCAGCTTAGAGGCGCCGCCAGCTCCAGGTCATGGACGCCTCCAGCGGCTCGATGGGGGTGACCAGGCGCGGGTGGGTGTTCAGCCCGTTCGGCGGACCGGTCTGCGGCTCCACGCATACCGCCGCCTCCTGCTCGTCGTACACGACGACCCACTCCTCCCGGCTGGCCACCTTCAGTTCCAGCCGGCCGGGCCAGGTGAGGGTGACGTCGACGCCGCCGGGCATGCCGAAGCAGTCGTCCCAGGGGCTGGGGAGGGGGTCGACGCGGCGGCCGGTGGGCAGATGGTCGGCGCCGCGCTCCTCCTGCCAGGCGGGGGTGAAACCCACCTGGACGCCCTCTCCCTCCAGGGTCCGGTTGAACCACGGGTGCCAGCCGATCTGGGCGGGGAAGGACGAGTCGTGCGTCTCCACCGACATGGTGACCATGAAGGTGTCCTCGGTCAGGGCGAACACCTGGGTGACGCGGCCCGGATGGGGCCAGGGGTCGACGAGGTCGTACGTGATGACGGCCTCCCGCTTGTCGACGCGGGCGGTGCGCCAGGCGCCGTCGCGGGCGGTGCCGTGGATGGCGTGGGGCGGGGAGTTGAGGGGCATCTGCCGGACGGTCGCGCCGTCCAGGAAGCGGCCGTCGCGGATCCGGCCGCACCACGGGGTCATCGGGAAGCACCCGAACTTCTCACCCTGGCGCAGCAGTTCCACGCCGCCGACCTTCAGACTCCCGACCCGTCCGCCGTTGCCCGGCGTGACGGTCGCTTCCGCGTCGCCCGCGGTCAGCGTGATGTCTTCGTTACTCACGGAGTTGACCCTACTGGTCCGGTTCTCCCGACCGGCCCGTACCCGGGGGCTGCCGCCCGCGGATCCCCGTTTTCGGCCTGAACGGCCTCGTCCTCGAACGCCGGACGGGCTGAAGGAGACGGCCCCGGCCGGAACCTTCCCTCCTGCCCGGAACCCCCCAGCGCGGCCCCGCATCGTCAGCCCGTCCGGCGTTTGAGGACGAGCCCTTCGGGCGATGCGGGGGGCCAGGGGGCGGCAGCCCCTTGGCGGGGTGCGGGGGCGGAGCCTCGCAGGTGGTTAGGGGGCGGAGCTCCTCGCGGGGTGCGGGGGCGGATCCCCCTGTACGGACACCGGGCACCCCGGCAAGAAAGGGGCTCAGCGCCGCTTGCGCAGCGCCCGGGTGACAACGATCGCCGAGGCCACGACGACCGCCGCCGCGGGAGCCGCCCAACGAAGCACCGCCCGCCCGCCATCGGCCTCCGGCGCCGGCACCGGCGCGTAACGCCCCCGCGGCGGCGCGTGGTCGACCTCCTCCGCGCTGCGCCCGATCATCGTCCGCCGCGCGTGCGCCGCCTCGGCGAGGGAGTCCTCCCTGCCCACGGGGCCCGGACCCGTCGGAGCCGGTTCCTGGTCGTCCCCGGCAAGGGGATCGAGGGACGGCGGCGGGACCTCGGCGTCGAAGACGGAGTGCGTCACGTCGCCCCCGTCCTCGGACTCGCCCCCGGAACCCCTCTCGGAACCGTCCTCGACCTCAGCCTCAAGGCCCGCCCCGTCCCCGGCCCCGGCCTCACCCTCGGAACCGGATCCGTCCCCGGCCGCGGACGCGTCCTCCGTCCCGGCCGCCAGATTCTCCGCGAACCGGTTCAGCAGCCGGGTCGCCGCCGCGGCGACCGTGGCCGGAGCGAGTTCCGCCAGGCGCCCGTCCGCCGTGGCGGTACCCGTGACGACGAGGGTGGTGCCGCCCTCGGCCGGCGCCAGCCGGAGGGTGAGGGCGAGTTTCACGGTCCCGGTGCCACGGGCCTCCGCGCCGTCCCCCTCGACGGCGTACGCGCCGTCGTCCTGGGCGACGACCCGCACCGCCCCGCGATAGGTGATGGTGTGGCCGCCGACGCGGACGCGCAGTCGCCCGGAGACGGGCGCGGTGCCGGCGTCCTGCTGGAGCCCGGGTACCGCCCGGGCCACCCGCGCGGGATCGGCCAGCGCCTCTCTCAGCCGCTCGGCCAGAACCGGAACGAACACCTCATGCTCCATGTCGGCCGAGCCTACCCAGGCCGGTGCGAACCGCACCCGCGTATCAAGGGATTCCCGCCTCATTCCCCCATTCCCCCGCCCCCCGTGTCAGTCGGAGTAGCGCGGATGCACCAGCGTGGACGGCGCCTCTCCCGTGATCCGGGTGAGCCACACGGCCCGTGCGTCCGCCGCGAGGTTCCGCGGGGTGAGCGAGCGCAGAGCGGGCCCGCGGGGGTCCAGGCGCAGGGCCGTACCCCTGGCGGACGCGAGGACGAACCCCCAGTCGCGCGGGGCCCTGGCCACACCCGCCGTGCGGTCGGGTCCGGCCGCGGAACCGGAGTCGCGCCCGCCCACGCGGTACGGGTCGGCGCGCAGGCCGGCGGCCCGCATCGTCACCTCGACGGTCCAGAAGACACGGGGGCGTGAGGAGACCGGTCCGGCGTGCACCACCAGTCGCCCGCCGTCGGCCAGCGCCCGGCGCGTCAGCCCGTAGAACTCCTGCGAGTACAGCTTCGCGCTCGCCGTGATCCCGGGGTCCGGCAGGTCGGAGATCACCACGTCGTACGGGGGCGGGTCCCCGCGCAGCCAGCAGAAGGCGTCAGCGGTGAACACGTGCACCCGCGGGTCGTCGAACGCGTGGCCGTTGAGCGCCGACAGGGCCGGGTCGCGGCGTGCCAGCCTCACCACGCCGGCGTCGCGATCGACCACGTCGACCCGGCGGACGTCCGGATAGCGCAGCACCTCGCGGACCGCGAGTCCGTCGCCGCCGCCGAGGACGAGCACGCGCGCGCGGCGCCCGTTCATCGCGGGGTGCACCAGAGCCTCGTGGTAGCGGTGCTCGTCACGGCCGCCGACCCGCAGACGTCCGTCGAGGAAGAGGCCGAGCGGATGTCCGTGCGTGCCGCCGGTGAGGACCACTTCCTGTACGCCGGTCCGCAGGGCCACCCGCACGTCCCTGCCGTACACCGCCTGCCGTGCCGCGTGCTCGAAGTCGTCGACGAGTACGGCGGCCGCGGCGAGCAGGCCGAGGACCACCACATTGGCGATCAGCAGGAGCCAGCACCCGCGCCTGCTCAGGTCCCGGCGGAACAGGCCGAGGACGAGGGCGCCGCCGACCAGCGCGTTCACCGCCCCGGTCAGCAGGGCGCCGGTCAGCTGCCCGAGCTGGGGCAGCAGCAGAAAGGGAAAGGCAAGGCCTCCGACGAGGGCGCCGACGTAGTCCGCGGCGAAGAGGTCCGCCACCGCCCCGCCCGGGTCCTGGCGGCGGATGCGCTGTATCAGCTCCATGAGGAGGGGCACCTCGGCGCCGATCAGCAGGCCGATGGCGAGCGAGAAGGCGGCCAGCAGGTACTGGGACCCGCCCGCCCAGACGCCGCCCCAGCCACCGGTCCACGCGAACATGGCGTACAGGGCCATCGCGCTGCATCCGCCGACCAGCGCGAGCGCGGCCTCGACCGCGCCGAAGCCGGCCGCCGCGCAGAGACGCAGACGCTTGGCGGCGAGGGAGCCGACCCCCATGGCGAAGACCATGACGGACAGCACGACCGAGGCCTGGGTGACCGAGTCGCCGACCAGGTAGGAGGCGAGTGCGACGAGTTCGAGTTCGTACACGAGTCCGCAGGCCGCACAGACGAACACGCCCGCGAGGACGAGGAACCGGCCGGTGCCCGGACGGACGGGCAGCCGCGCCTGGCCCTGGAGGCCCCAGGGCGGCGGCGCGCCGGGGGGAGCAGGCGCGTGCGGTTCGATCACGCTGGGAACGCTACGTCACACCGGCACTACGCCTCGTCACCCACACGTGTGGATCTGGCGCACGCCCGTATACGGTTGCCGGCGCAGCTACGGGGCAGGTACGCGGCCCGTCGGGGGCCCGTCGCCCCGGTCCCGCGGTTCGTCTCAACGGCCCTGTCCCCAGGGACCCGGACCCGCACGGCCTCACTCGGATCCGCACGGCGTCACACGGCCCCGGACGGCCCGACTCGACCCCGCACGGCCTCACACGCCGGACGCGCTGAGCAGATCGGCCTCGGCCGCCACCCGCACCCCCACCCTCGTCCGGGTCGCCACCAGCTGGCCGTCCTGCGGGTACGCGTGCCACGTACGCCAGTGGACCTGGCCCTCGTGACGCTGCGCCAGCAGGGCGGTGAAGGCGTGCGGGCTGCCGGGGAAGACGCCGACGAGTCCGTTCGGGTGGTCGGAGACCAGGGCCAGCAGTTCCTGGGCGCGCCCCGCGAAGGAGCCGCACGAAAGCGTCTCGACGCGCGCCGCGAACTCGTACTCCCAGTCGCCGACCCGCTTGGCCACGCCGAGAGGAAGGGGCGTGCTGCTGCCGGCGATGCACGCGACGGTCTCCGAACAGCTGCCCCGCTCCTCCTCCAGGAGGACCTGGTGGGACGCGCCGAGGAGCCGCAACTGCAGTCTCGCTCCGTCGAGTTCGAGGTCGAGGGTGGCGAGCGCGGGCAACGGCTCGCGCCCCAGGGCCCACGCGAGGTCGGCCGCGCGCGTGTCGGTGTAGGCGGTGTTCAGGGTCGTGAGCATGGGTCGGCTCCGCTAGCACGCAAAGGGAGGTGGGGGTCCGGCGCAACCGGTCGGTACGGGGGGATCGACCCGGTCAGCCCGGTCGGCCCTGTCAGGAAGGGACGATCCGAGGGCCGCGTTGGCGTTTTAGAGGGAATCATGAACTGTGGTGCCACCACAGCGTTTTTACCCAACTTCGTAGGGTTTCCATCCCCCCGGGGGCTCCGCAGTTCAACTGTTCAACCACGCCGTGCGCCGGGCGCGCGGAAACGGAAGCCCGGTCCGGCCTCCGGGAGCGCGGCAACACGCGCCGGTCACGGCCCCCGGAAAGCCCCCCGAACGGCTCATGAAGGGAAGCTCGCCGCGGGCCCGACGATTCCTCGTGAAATTTCCCGGCCGCACCCCGGCACCACCCTCCCGGTCGCACCCCCGGCGCCACCTCCCGGCCCGGCCCGGTACGCGGAGGTGCCCGCCGGAAGTGGTCCCGGCGGGCACCCGCGCGTGCTGCGGACGCGTGGTCCGTGTGGAGCTCGGCTGCCCCGTGTCAGCTGCCTCCACCGCATCCGCCGCCGCCACCGCAGGACGACCCGCCGCCGCACGACGAGTGACCGCCGCCGCCGCACGAGTGACCCCCGTGATGACCCCCGTGGTGCCCGCCGCCGGACGAGTCGCCCCCGCCGGCCCACCAGCTGCCGCCACCGCCGGTGCCGCCCCCCAGGAGGCTCCCGCGCGAGCCGGAGCTCCGCGCCCTCACCGAACCGGCCTTCCCGCGGCCGCGGCGGTTGGCCCTGAGGCCGCCGATCAGGACGATGAAGAAGACCGCCAGGATGATGCCGATGATCATGGCGCCACCCTCCTTTCGTTCCCCCGAAGCGGCCCCCCGTGGGCGCCTCGCGTCGTGCGTGACAGGGGAATGCCCCCGCCCTCCGCCGCCCAAAGCAGAGTTGAGGAACTTCAGAGGCTTCTCTCAGGGCAACGGCCCCTGACCTGCACAAAAGAGCAGTTCAGCGGCCGTCCGCGCCCTACTGGGCCGTCTGTGGGCCGTGATCTTCCTGGGAGACACGCTGAAACACCATGTCGATGGCGCGGCGGGCCCGCTTGCGGCTGTCGGGCATCAGGTGGGCGTACACCCGCAGCGTCAGCCCCGGGTCAGCGTGCCCCATGTACTCGCTCACGGCCTTGATGTTCTCTCCCGCGTCCAGCAACGCGGAGGCGTAGAAGTGCCGGAGCGCGTGCATGCCGTGCTTGCGCGCCGACTCGTACTTGCCGTTCTCGTCCGCTTCCGCAATGAGGCTCGCGGCAGCAAGAGCAGGCTTCCACTCCTTGCCGTTGAAATTGCTGCGCCACACCATGCCCCCTAGCTCGGCCGTAAAGATCAGCCGGGCGGACACCTTCTTGCCCTCCGGCACGTCCCACAGCCCGCGACTTCGTCAGGCTTTGTCCCGATGAAGAGATGTTTCGCCGACATGGTGTGTACGGGGTCGACTTCCCGCGAGGCGTCTTTCCGACTCTCGAACGCCCGATACTCGAAGAGATCTCCGGGGAATTGCGCGAGTTGCTCTGGTACGGGCATGACGTGGTGGTCGACCACGGCTTCTGGACACCCGCCGACCCTGCCCACTGGCGCTCGATCGCGACCGACGCCGATGCAAGCACAGTGCTCGTCTACCTGGAAGCGAGCCACGAAGAACTCTGGGCCCGTGTGAGCGAGCGCAATGCGCAGCATGCCGACGATCCCAACTCGATCTACTTCGCCGAAAGCGATCTGCTCCGCTACCGAAATCGCTTCGTGCCTCCAGGGCCAGATGAGCCACACCTCGTCTACGACGGCAACCCCGATTCGGTACTGAAAGCGCTGGAAGAGTCCGCTCGGCTGGATAGGGATTAGGAAGGTGCGCCCTACGGCCGCGCGACCTTTGGCAGCTCGCTGTGCTCGCGCTCGCGACCTCCGGCGCGTGGCCGGCGCCGTTGCAGTCGACTGTCCCGCCTGAAGAGACCATCCGCGCCCCCGCGCGAGGGTGGTCTCTTCAGCGTTTCCGACTCGCCAGCATCCGTTAGCGTCCGCGACCCAGCTCTACCAAAAGTGGCCCTGAACTGCGCAAACACGCTGTCAGTAACAGAGCGTATCTGGACGCTGCGGACGCTAGCGGACGCTACACATTTTGTTTAGCGTCCGCAGGAACGGTGCAGGTCAGAGGGGTGGGCGATGCTCGGCGGACGCTGTTTCCCCTCAACTCTCTAGTAAGAGAGTGAAAGACGGCTCTTCAGGAGGGGCGATCGCGGTGCATGCGGCCGTCCGCCCCCCTCCTGAAGAGCCGTGGTGAGTGGCACGGAGCGGGAGGGGCCCGGCAACGCTGACCCGAGCCTGCCGTCTGCCCCTTGGAATGCCGTTCTCGCGCACAAGCAAGAGGAGCACCACTCGCGCCAGGCGAGGCGTGCTCCTCTTGCTTGTGCGCGCTCTTGCGTCGGCCGTCATCCCGCCCGATTTGGGGCAGTTGCAGCCGCCGGTTGCATCGATAACGCCGGTTGACCCCCTGCAACCGTCTCTGGCCTGCGAGTTTCCAAGTTGCCACGGTTTCCCGGCAGGGGCCCTACGCGCACGCGCGCGTAAGAACGCGCGAACTGCCGCATCGCAGCTCCTCCATGGGGCCGCGGGCGGCCGTTCGCGCGTCCGGGGGTTTCCGCCCCATGCAAGGAGGTCCAAACGCCCTGGGGGGCACTCGCGGCCTTCGCCCCTACGGCGGTTGCCGCGCGAGCGTAGCGAGCTGCCAAGAAGCACGCGGCCGTAGGCCGCTCCTTCATGCTCTTCTCCCGCGGAGCCGTCAACAGTGCCTTGCCGGCGGCCGCTTGTCTTGTCGCTTGTCGCTTGTCGCTTGTCGCTTGTCGTCTCAGGCGAAGTCGCACCGCAGGGGCATCCGATACGGCCTCTGACCTGCGAGCCGACAAGCGACAAGACAAGCGACAAGCCAGGGGACGGAACACGAAGCGCGGAGAGACCAAGGTTACGGACTTCTCAACCTCATCAAGGCGCTCCCGCCGCGCAGAGCGCGGCAGCAGCGCGGCCCGGCGCCTCGGGCCGACGCTCCTGCCTTCGTCCCGCTCCGGCCCGGCCGCCGGCCCTGGCGTCAGGAGCTTGCCTTTATCAGGGCGTGTACGACTCCCACTCGTTCACCTTGCCGCTCCCGTCAGCGTTGGTGCCCCCGTCGGCGCACCAGAAACCGTACTGGCCCCGCCCACCCGCCGCCTCCCGATTGAATTCCATTTCCCGCTGGTTGTTCACTTCGGCCTGGCAAAGTTGCCACGCCTGGTCAACCTGCCACTGAACCGGGCTGCCCCACGCGCCGTTGTAGTGGTAGCTCTGGACGAGCCAGTTGGTGGTGCTCGCCGAAGCGGACCCTGCGCCCAATGCGAGCACGCCGGTTGTCGCGGTCCCTGCCAAGAGAATGGCAGCCGCAGCTCGCTTGATCCTTGACATTCACTAACCCTTCATTGGTTCCTCGACCCGCGACGTGTCATGTCGCGGGCCAGGAAGGCTGCTAAATACACGAGGCGGCAGGCGGACTGGGTCAGGCCGCGAAGGAAGGGCCAAGGACGCCGGCACGGTTCGCGGACTGAGACGTAATGGTGCGAAGCCTTCCGTCGCGTCGACCTGCCTCAACGCCATGCTGCGCGGCCCGCCAGCATGAGTCCAACAAGTAGCGCTCGGCTGCCATGAAAGAGACTCATGAACATCAATCTCGCCCAACTCCGGGCGTTCACCGCCGTCCTCGACGCGGGCGGCTTCGGCGCCGCTGGCGAACAGCTCGGCATCAGCCAATCCGGCGTCTCGCACACCGTGGCCGCGATGGAACGGGAGCTCGGCGGCCCGGTCCTCGTCCGAGACAGGGGCCTTCCCCGCCCGACGGCATTCGGGGAACGGCTGCTCCCTCACGCCCGGTCCGCGCTGGCCGCCGCGGACGCCATCAACAACCTCGCGGCGCAGCGGGACGGCCTGCCGTCCGGCACCGTCCGGCTGGGCGCCCCGCCGACTGTCTGCCAGGCACTGCTACCGGACCTGCTCACCCGCTGGCGGCAAGAACTGCCGCGGGTATCGGTAACAGTCTTCGAGGGCCAGGACGACGAGATCACCGACTGGCTCGAGGCCGGAACCCTGGACCTTGCCGTGCTGGTCGACCCGTCTGCGCCGCCCGCCGGGAGCGTGCGGGTGGCGGCGGACGCGTACGGTGCGCTGCTGCCGGCCGACCATCCGCTGGCCGGAGAGCAGGTCGTCGCGGCGGACGAGCTACAGGACGACGCATTCCTATTTTGCGGGTGCGAGCGCTACATCCGTGAGGCGCATCGGCGGGTCGGGGTGCCGTTCCGGCCGACCCACCGGGTCCGCGAACTGGCCACCCTGGTGGCCATGGTGCGGTCTGGGGTGGGAGTGTCGATCGTGCCGGGGCTGGCGCGGGCGCTGCTGACGCCGGGAACTGTCTTCGTCCCGCTGCGACCCCGCCTCACCCGCGCCCTGGTACTCACCGGCCCCGCCGCCCGCCCCTGGCACCCGACCGCGGCAGCCGTGGTACAGGCGTGTGCACCCATTGGGGGGTGCGAAGAGTCCCCAGCAAACCCGGTAAGACCAAGGAACGTGCCGAGCCGGCGAGCCAAGACGTCCAGCCGCAGGCCCACTGCGGACATTTCCTCCGTTGACATCAACGCCCCCGGACGGCGATGACACTCAGCACCCACGTGACCGCCGGTCGTCATCAGCTCCCTTCCGGCAGCCTGTATGGCCGTTGATGACCGATCTCTATAGAGCTACGGATCAGAAGTTGCCCGTGCCCCAGCGGTGCCCGCTAGAGCGGGAGGCTGCGGTCAGCCCACGGCTCAAGGACTGCCGGCGCTGGGCCGTCTGTGGGCCGTCCGAGGGTGGACGACCACGACAGACGACGACAGTCCACGACGGCCCTCCCCCTGCTCAGCGGCGGGTCGTGCTGCACCGGCGCAGGCGCCCCTCAGCGAAGGTGAGTTGAGGAACTCCTGAGCATCAGAAGCGTGAACGGTCCCCGAGGCGGTCGCCGCGACCTCGCACCGCCTGGCCGGCTCTCGGGCGGGATCCCCCCACACGGCGCAGGACGAAGGGAGCGGGCGCCGGGGTGCGGGCCGGGGCCGGACGGCCGCTGAGTTGAGGAACTCCCCAGCGTGGGCGCAGGATGACCGGCATGACCTCCAACGGCCGCCGTCCGCTCCTCAACCGCCGACTCACCGAGTTCGGCACCACGATCTTCGCCGAGATGTCGGCCCTGGCGCTCAGCACCGGCTCGATCAACCTCGGCCAGGGCTTTCCCGACACCGACGGCCCCGAGGAGATCCGGGAGGCGGCCGTACGGGCGCTGCGCGACGGACGCGGCAACCAGTACCCGCCGGGCCCCGGTGTGCCCGAGCTGCGGACGGCGATCGCCGCGCACCAGCGGCACCACTACGGGCTGTCGTACGACCCCGACCGCGAGGTGCTGGTCACGGCGGGCGCCACCGAGGCCATCGCCGCCAGCCTGCTGGCCCTGGTGGAGCCCGGCGACGAGGTCATCGCGCTGGAGCCGTACTACGACTCGTACGCGGCCTGCATCGCGATGGCGGGCGGCACCCGGATCCCGGTCACCCTGCGCCCGCACGAGGGCCGCTTCCGGCTGGACCTCGACGAACTGCGCGACGCGGTCACGGACAACACCCGGCTGCTGCTCCTCAACACCCCGCACAACCCCACCGGCACCGTCCTCTCCCGCGCGGAGCTCGGCGAGATCGCGAAGCTCGCCGTCGAGCGGGACCTGCTCGTCGTGACGGACGAGGTGTACGAGCACCTCGTGTTCGACGAGGCCGAGCACGTGCCGCTGGCCTCCTTCCCCGGGATGCGGGAGCGGACCGTCACCATCGGCAGCGCGGGCAAGACCTTCTCCTTCACCGGCTGGAAGGTCGGCTGGATCACCTCCACGCCGGACCTCGTCACCGCCGTACGGTCGGCGAAGCAGTTCCTGACGTACGTGGCGTCGGGACCGTTCCAGTACGCCGTGGCCGAGGCGCTCGCGCTGCCGGACACGTACTTCGCGGCGCACCGCAGCGACCTGCGGGCCAAGCGGGATCTGCTGGGCGCGGGCCTCGCCGACGCGGGCTTCCAGGTCTTCCGGCCGACCGGGACGTACTTCATCACGGCCGACATCCGCCCGCTCGGCGAGAACGACGGCGTCGCCTTCTGCCGCTCCCTCCCGGAGCGCGCGGGGGTCGTCGCCATCCCGAACGCGGTCTTCTACGACCACCGGGAGGAGGGCGCGCCGTTCGTGCGGTTCGCGTTCTGCAAGCGGACCGAGGTGCTGACGGACGCGGCGGAACGGCTCCGCAAGGCATTCGCGCACTGACCGTCGTCCGGCGCTTGCCCGCACCACAGGGACCGACGTACAATTTCTTGTACGCTAAAGGAGGTTCGATCGTGAAGACCATGACGTACTCCGAGTCGCGCGCACGGTACGCCGAGGTGCTCAACTCCGTCACCGACGACCGCGAAGAGGTCGTCATCACGCGGGCCGGACATGAGCCGGTCGTCATCGTCTCCCTCGAGGACTACGAGTCCCTGAAGGAGACGGCGTACCTGCTGCGGAGTCCGGCGAACGCCCGGCGCCTGCTCGCGTCCATCGACGAGCTGGAAAACGGCGGCGGCACCGTGCGCGAGCTGGCGACGGAAGAATAGGGGCCACGGGTGAAGATCACCTTCTCTTCCCGTGCCTGGGAGGACTACCTGTGGTGGCAGCTTCAGGACCGGAAGATCCTCAAGCGCATCAACACGCTCATCGCGGACACCGCCCGGAACGGCAACGAGGGGATCGGCAAACCGGAACCGCTCAAACACGGATTCCAGGGCTACTGGTCGCGCCGCATCAACGATGAACACCGACTCATCCACAAAGCCACCGACGACGGTGTCCTCATCGCACAGTGCCGCTACCACTACGAGAGCTGACGACCGGGAGGAGGGCGCGCCGTTCGTGCGGTTCGCGTTCTGCAAGCGGACCGAGGTGCTGGAGGCGGCCGTCGAGCGGCTGCGGGCCGCCCGGTAGCACGCGGGGCACCGCTCCCGCGGGCGGCGCGCCGACGCGGGGAACGCCGCACCCGCGCGGACGCGCAACGCTCGCGAACGCTCCGTAGGGGACACAGAGTTCGGGTGTGACCCACGCCAGTACCCTTCCGGCTCCCGCTGTCCAGAAGCCCGCTGACGGGGACCGCGCCCGCGCGGCGCGGTCCGGGCGAAACGTGCCCGCCGTGGTGTACGCGCTGGGGCTGTTCGTCCTGGCCCGGCTCGCCGGTGCCCTGGTGCTCGCCGCGATCGCGCGGGCTCACGGCAAGCACCCCCTCGCCCTGCTCGGACGCTCCTGGGACTCCCTGTGGTACCTGGGGATCGCGGCACACGGCTACGTACGCGCCCAGCACCTCAGACCCACCGTCGTCCACAGCGACCTGGCGTTCTTCCCGCTGTACCCGGGGCTCGTCCGGGCCGTGACGGCGGTGACCCCGCTCAGCGGGGGCGCGGCGGGGCTGCTGGTGTCCTGGCTGGCCGCGGCGACCGCCGCGTGCGGGATCTACGCGGTCGGCGCCCGGCTGCACGGCCGCGCCGTCGGTATCGCGCTCGTCCTGCTCTGGGGCCTGCTCCCGCACTCGGTGGTGCTGTCCCTGGCGTACACCGAGCCCGTCCTCACCGCCTTCGCCGCCTGGTCCCTGTACGCGGTGCTCACCGGACGCTGGCTGTGGGCCGGCACGCTCGCGGCCCTCGCGGGCCTGTCACGGCCGAACGGCTTCGCGGTCGCCGCGGCGGTCCTCGCGGCGGCGGCCTGCGAGGTCTGGCGGCGGCGCGGCCGGAAAGTTCCCCACAGCCTGTGGACGGGCGCCGCGCTCGCACCGCTCGGCTGGTGCGGCTATGTGCTGTGGGTGGGCCACCGCCGGGGCGATCCGCTCGGCGGGTACTTCGAGGTGCAGCGGCTGTGGGGCTCGCGCTTCGACTTCGGCGTGGGCGCGCTGCGCTTCGTCAAGCACCTGCTGCTGCGCGGGGACCGCTTCGTGTTCCCCATGTCGCTGGTGATCGTGGCGGCGGCCGTGCTGCTGTACGCGCTGCTGATCGCGGACCGGGCCCCGCTGCCGCTGCTCGTCCACAGCGGCGTCCTGCTGCTGATCGCGCTCGGCGGCGCCGGGTTCTTCGAGTGCAAGCCGCGCTTCCTGCTGCCCGCGTTCCCCCTGCTGCTGCCGCTGGCCCGGGCGCTGGTGCGGACGGCAAGAGCCCGGCCCTGGCACGCCGTCCTGGTGGTCGGCGCCCTGGCCGGGCTCTCGTTCGCCTACGGCGCGTATCTCGTCGTCATCGCGCACACGCCGCTGTAGAACCTGGCGGAAAACCAGCGGGAGGACTTACTCGTCGCCCTCGGGGTCCTCGGGCTTGTCCGCCTCGTTCACTTCCTGCTCCAGGCCGAGCTGCTCGACGAGCCACTTGTCGAACTCGATGGCGGCCCGCACCCAGCTGACCGTCGACGACACGAAGTGCTCGAGGGCGACGCCGGTGCCGATCAGCATCTGCGCCTCGCCGATCAGGCGGACGGTGCCGTCGTCGTGCGTGTGGGTGTAGACCTTCGGCCACAGCGTGCGGCGGTTCCAGTCGTCGATCGACTCCAGCAGCGTCGGCTTCTCGTCGATCTGGTGCGGCCGGTCGTAGAACGTCCGCACCGAGAAGACCTGCTGGTCTCCCTCGCCGCGGAACATGAAGTACGTACGGAACTCCTCCCACGGCGCCGCGAGGTCACCCTCGTCGTCGACGACGTACTTCAGCTCCATCTGGTCGAGGAGCTGCTTCACGAGGTCCTGATCCGGGACGACGGGGCCCGCCGGTCCGCCGGGCTGCGGCTCGGGCTGGCCCCCGAAATTCGGAATCGAGGACGGGTCGATGCTCACCGTGTATTTCCCTTCGTACGGATACCGCCATCCTCCCCCATCCGGGGCGGGGAGTGGCAACCCCTGACGTGGCCTGTCGGCCGGGGCGGCATGTTCTCGTCAACGGCGGCGGGGGCGGAATCCGTCGTGGCGGGGGCGCTGAGCCCGGTACGGCGGCCCGGGGCCCGCGGCGGCACGGACCCGGCGGGGAGTCGGGCGGGGTGCCGTCCCGCTCCCCGCCCGACTCCCCATCGTTCACGAACGTGAACGATGGGGGTCCGGCACAAGGGCGGGGTCACCCGCCCTCGTCACGTCCGGCGCGTCAGCTCCCGCGCGTCACCTCCGGCGCCTACCCGTGCCGAGCGGCCGCGCGCGCCGGCGTCACAGCGTCTTGCCGGTCGCGGGCCCCACGATCAGGCCGTCCCCGAAGGCGTCCACCCGGACCGTGTCGCCGTCCTTGACCTCGCCCGCCAGGATCTCCTTGGCGAGCCGGTCGCCGATCGCGGTCTGGACGAGGCGGCGCAGCGGGCGGGCACCGTACGCCGGGTCGTTGCCCTCGCTCGCGAGCCAGGCCAGGGCCGGGTCGGTGACCTCCAGGGTGATCCGGCGCTGCGCCAGCCGTTCGGCGAGGCGCTGGATCTGGAGCCTGGCGATGCGCTCCAGCTCCTGCTCGTCGAGGGCGGAGAAGACCACCAGGTCGTCGAGCCGGTTGAGGAACTCCGGCTTGAAGGAGGCCCGGACGACCTCCAGCACCTGCTGCTTCTTCTCCTCCGCGGAGGTCAGCGGCTCCACCAGGAACTGGCTGCCCAGGTTCGAGGTGAGGATCAGGATGGTGTTGCGGAAGTCGACCGTCCGTCCCTGCCCGTCCGTCAGCCGCCCGTCGTCCAGGACCTGGAGGAGGATGTCGAAGACCTCCGGATGTGCCTTCTCGACCTCGTCGAGCAGGACGACGCTGTACGGGCGCCGGCGCACGGCCTCCGTGAGCTGGCCGCCCTCCTCGTACCCGATGTAGCCGGGCGGGGCGCCGACCAGCCGGGCGACGCTGTGCTTCTCGCCGTACTCGCTCATGTCGATGCGGATCATGGCCCGCTCGTCGTCGAAGAGGAAGTCCGCGAGGGCCTTGGCGAGTTCGGTCTTGCCGACGCCGGTCGGGCCGAGGAAGAGGAAGGATCCGGTGGGCCGGTCCGGGTCGGCGATTCCGGCGCGGGTGCGGCGTACGGCGTCGGACACGGCCTGCACGGCCTCGCTCTGGCCGATCAGCCGGCGGCCCAGCTCCTCCTCCATGCGCAGCAGCTTCTGCGTCTCGCCCTCCAGGAGCCGCCCGGCGGGGATGCCCGTCCAGGAGCCCACGACGTCGGCGATGTCGTCCGGGCCGACCTCTTCCTTCACCATCGTGTCTCCGGCGGCTTCCTCCTCCGCCTCGGAGGCCTCCTCCAGGTCCCGCTCCAGGGCGGGGATCTCGCCGTAGAGCAGCTTGCTGGCGGTGTCGAAGTCGCCGTCGCGCTGGGCCCGTTCGGCCTGGCCGCGCAGCTCGTCGAGCTTCTCCTTGAGCTCACCCACGCGGTTGAGGGACTGCTTCTCCTTCTCCCAGCGGGCGGTCAGCCCGCGCAGTTCCTCCTCCCGGTCGGCGAGGTCACGGCGCAGCTTCTCCAGACGCTCCTTGCTGGCGGCGTCCGTCTCCTTGCTGAGCGCGAGTTCCTCCATCTTCAACCGGTCCACGGAGCGCTGGAGTTCGTCGATCTCGACGGGGGAGGAGTCGATCTCCATGCGCAGCCGGGACGCGGCCTCGTCGACGAGGTCGATGGCCTTGTCGGGCAGGAAGCGGGAGGTGATGTAGCGGTCGGAGAGGGTCGCGGCGGCCACCAGCGCGCTGTCCGCGATCACGACCTTGTGGTGGGCCTCGTAGCGCCCCTTGAGTCCGCGCAGGATCGCGATGGTGTCCTCGACGCTCGGCTCGGCGACCAGGACCTGCTGGAAGCGGCGTTCCAGGGCGGGGTCCTTCTCGATCCGCTCGCGGTACTCGTCGAGGGTCGTGGCGCCGACCATGCGCAGCTCACCGCGGGCGAGCATGGGCTTGAGCATGTTGCCCGCGTCCATGGAGGAGTCGCCGCCGGCGCCCGCGCCCACCACCGTGTGCAGCTCGTCGATGAAGGTGATGATCTGCCCGTCGGAGCCCTTGATCTCGGCGAGGACGGTCTTGAGCCGCTCCTCGAACTCGCCGCGGTACTTCGCCCCGGCGACCATGGCGCCGAGGTCGAGCGAGACGAGCCGCTTGTTCTTGAGCGACTCGGGCACGTCGCCCTTCACGATCCGCTGGGCGAGGCCCTCCACGACGGCGGTCTTGCCGACGCCGGGCTCGCCGATGAGGACGGGGTTGTTCTTGGTGCGCCGGGACAGCACCTGCACGACCCGGCGGATCTCCTGGTCCCGGCCGATGACCGGGTCGAGCTTGCCGTCACGCGCGGCGGCCGTGAAGTCCGTACCGAACTTTTCGAGTGCCTTGTACTGGCCCTCGGGATCCGGGGTCGTCACCCGGCGCCCTCCCCTGGTCTTCTGGAACGCCTCCAGCAGCTTCTTCGCACTGGCGCCCTGCTGCGAGAGTACGTCCCCGCTCCGGCCGCCCTTCGCGGCGATGCCGATGAGCAGGTGCTCGGTGGACAGGTACTCGTCGCCGAGCTCCCTGGCCTTGCCGGCCGCCTCGGCGATGACCGCGAGCAGCTCGCGATCGGGCTGCGGTGGTGCGACGGTGGACCCGGTCACGCTGGGCAGGGCGGCCAGGACGCGCTCGGCGGCGGCCCGTACGGAGGCCTGGTCGGCGTCGACGGCGGCCAGCAGATCGATGATGTTCTCGTTGTCCTGCCCCCCGAGCAGCGCGAGCAGCAGGTGTGCGGGGGTCAGGTCCGGGTGCCCCTCGGACACGGCCCGGCCGGTGGCCGCGTTGATCGCATCCCGGCTCCTGTTGGTCAGCTCGGCGTCCACGTTCGCGTTCTCCTCCTGTGCACGGACTTCCTGAACAGACTTCCGGTACGGACTTCGCGTACGGAGTTCCCGTACGGACTGACTCAGCCAACGTACACAAAGTTGAGTCTATTCCACTCAAGGTGAGCCCGGGGCGGCTTACGGCGAACCGGGCGGGCTACATTTCGGACCATGGCCGCATATCCGGTGGACCCGCACGATCCCGATCCCGCCTACCTCGCCTTCTGGCGGGAGCGGCACCTGTGCACCCTGACCACTCTCCGCGCGGACGGCAGCCCGCACGTCGTTCCCGTCGGGGTCACCTACGATCCGGGGGCCGGGCTGGCCCGGGTCATCACCGGCGGGTCCAGCGCGAAGGTGGGGCACGTGACGGCCGCCGGGCCCGGCGGCGCCCGGGTCGCGGTCTGCCAGGTGGACGGACGGCGGTGGGCGACGCTGGAGGGGCGCGCGACCGTCTCCGCCGAACCGTCGCGCGTCGCGGAGGCGGTGCGGCGGTACGCGGAGCGGTACAAAAGGACGCCTTCGCCCAACCCGGCCCGGGTGGTGATCGAGATCAGACTGACCTCGGCGCTGGGGCGCGGCTGATTCCGCCGGACGGTCGGTTCCGGCCTCCGCGACGGAGGCCGCACCGGGGGACGAGGCTCCGATACCAGGATGTTTCGCCCAAAACTGCAGCGGCGTCACCGTGTTCAGGTCACGGTGACGCCGCTGCGGGGGGAAGTACCTGCGCGATCTACTACGACGGGGGAATCGCGTCAGGCACTGCGGGGGGTGGCTGAGATGGTCTGTACGTCCGGGGCTTCCGGCTCGGCCAGCTGATGGTCACGCTGATCGAGGTTCACAAAGATCATTCCGTACCGGATGGCACATCGCACCGGCTGCGGCGCGCCGCGCGGCCGTCGCAGACACCGGTACGCCCGTAGGTCCTCGTCCTCGTCCCGGGTGACGACGACCGGCTCTCCGAACACGGTCACCATCAGCGAATCCCCGGTGTGCGGGATCGCGGTCGCCAGGTCGATGAAGTGCCAGCCGGAGCGGTAGGCGGTGGCCATCTCGCGTCGGAAGGAGCGGTCGTCGGGGGGCGTCGTCACGTCAACTCCCGGAGCCGTCATCCGCCGCCGGAGTCACCACCACGTCGTTCGGGGTTGGCGCCGGCCAGTGACTGTCCGCCAGGACACTGTCCACGGCCACCGACGGCCAGTGACTGTCCGCCAGCACACTGTCCGCGGCCACCGACGGCCAGTGACTGTCCGCCAGCACATCGCCCTTCGCCCCGGAGAGGCCGCCCACTGCTCCGAATGCCACCACGGCGGAGAAGGCGGCGACAAGCACCGAGCGAAGCATTTTGTTACGCATAGTCGGCTTCGTCCTCACTTGAAAGTCCCGTCTTCCCCCGTCGAATAAGACGATGGCTCATTCGGGCACGTCGTGGCCACATAATCGATGCATCATGTTCCTGCACGTTCAGGACCCTGGGGGGTGGAGTTTTGGTGACACATCAGTCGAATGCGACACATCCCCACAGTGTGACCCGGCTGTGCGAGGACGGAGGCCGTCTTTACGCGACCGCGCTGCGCACAGGACGTATCGCGCGCGCCGACGTGGAGCCCGCCCCCTGCTTGATGGAACTCTCGCTCCTCCACCCCGATCCCGACGACGCGAACTGGCTGCGACCGGTGCCCCCTTCGGTGGCCCTCGCCCAGCGACTCAACCCCATAGAGCACGAGATCACCGAACGCAGACGCCTCTCCGTCGAGTTGAGTGACGCCTTTGAGCCGTTCATGGCTCTCAGCGTCCAGGGAACGACGCCCACCCCCTCCATCACGGTGCTGGAGGGCGGCGACCGCATCAACGCGGCGCTGAACCTGGCGACCGCACAGTGCCAGCACGAGATGCTCACGATCCAGCCGAGCGACCGCGGCTCCGAGCGCAGTCTCCTCCAGGGACTGGAGCGCGACCGGCCGCTGATCGAACGTGGTGTGAAGATCCGGACGCTGTATCAGCACACCGCCCGCCACAGTCCGGACAAACTGGCGTACGTGGCCCAGCTCTCCGACGGCAAGGTCGAGTACCGCACCATCGACGAGCTGGTGGAGCGCCTCATCGTCTGTGACGAGAGCGTCGCCTTCATTCCCACCCGCGACGACCAGCAGGTCGCCCTGGAACTGCGCCACCCCGGACTCGTCCGCTACCTGATCAAGGTCTTCGAGTTCATCTGGGGCCGCGCCGTCCCGCTCTCCGCCGGCGCCCCCTACGAGAGCGCCCCGGGCGGCATCACCAACATCCAGTACTCCATCGCCAAACTCCTGGTGGAGGGTCACGTCGACGAGGCCATCGCCCGCCGCCTCGGCATGAACGTCCGCACCTGCCGCGCCCATGTCGCCAAGCTGGCCACCTCGCTCGGCAGCGGCAGCCGGGCGCAACTCGGCTATCTCATCGCCCAGTCGGGGATTCTGGACCAGGAGCACTGACCGGCAGCGGCTCCGGGGAGCGCGGCGGCCCGTCGAGCCCCGCCTGCGCGATCCGGACGCCCAACTGCGTACGGCTCGCCGCTCCCAGGGTCTCCGAGAGGCGCGCGATGTGCGCCCGGCAGGTCCGCACGCTGATCCCCAGCCGCTCGGCGACCACCGCGTCCTGGTGTCCCTCGGCGAGCAGCGCGGCGATCGAACGCTCGCGATGGGTGATGCCGTCGATGCCGGTCTCCGGCAGCGGGGCGGCGAGCGGGATCGCCAGCCGCCACAGCCTCTCGAAGACCGTCACCAGGTAGTCGACCAGCGCCGGGTGCCGCAGCTCCAGCGCGATCGTGCGGTCGTCGTTGGCCGGGATGAACGCCACCTTGCGGTCGAAGAGGATGAGCCGCTCCACCACCTCGTCGAGCGTCCGGGCCTCCGCCGCGCCCCCCATCATCTCCATGTAGTTGTGCAGGCCCTGGCCGTGCCGTGCCACATGCGTGTACAGGTCCCGCATCCGCACGCCCCGCCTGCGCATCTCCAGCGCCCGGTGCAGGCCCTCCGACAGCTCGTCCTCGCGGCGGATGCCGCCCGGCTGCACCGTCAGCACCTCGCTGGTGCACGCCTCGGTCGCCTCGTCCATCGCGGCCCGGATCCTGGGCAGCCCGTCGAGGACACGGATCGCGACCCCCTCGGCCCGCGCCTGCACGCGGCCACCGAGCCCGGCGTACCACTCGAACGCCGTCACCGCGTCGCCCACCCGCGTCTGACTCGCGCTGATCTCCTCGTACACACCCCGGATCAGCCGCGTCATGACCTCCTGCGGCGAGGTCGGCACCAGCCACCCCATGTCGTCGGGGTCCGGGTGCAGCAGCGCCAGCTCGACCAGGCAGGGCACCGCCTCCGCGTCACCGCGCGGCACCCGCCCGCGCCGCACGGCCCGGGAGTACACCCGGTCCCCGGCGTCGCACAGTCGGTCAGCGCCGTGCGGATGCCTGTCCGCCCCGTGCCCGGCCATCTCCCACCCCTGGCTCCAACCTCCGGCTCCGGCAACCTCCGTGATGCGACGCTGCGCACCGTCCACGGCGGAGCACTTCCGCACTGCGGGACCCGTGGCCCGCGTCTTCCGCAGCGCAACTATGCGCGGCCCCGACCGCCATCGCAACACGGGCACGACCCCGGCGCGCCCCCTCTCGCCCGCATACGTCCGGACATTTACCCACCTCCGCACGGCGCCCTGCAACTACATGACGGCGACACCGCTCCACCCCGTGCCGCCGGAGCCCGCCGCGGGCGCGATCATGCCGAGGTGACCCCGCGCGCGGGCATCCACCCCGGGAGGGAGCGGCGGACCGGCGGAGGTGCCGGTGAGTTCCCCGGGGCGGCGTGCGGCACGGCCCGGGAGGTGGCGCGCGGGGACGGCCCCGGGGGCGCGTACGGCCTGAGGGGGCGCGTATGGCCTGGGGGTGCGCACAACCCCTGGGGCGGCACGGGCGCCGGCTACGGGGCCTCCGGAGGCGCAACGAGTGCGCGGGGCGCGTTCAGCCGCGCCCGGACCGGTGACCGCCGCCCCGAACGCGAAGCCCCGGGCGGGGACTTCGGGGACGGTGGCTCCGGCAGTCTCCCGGGAGAGCGCCACCCCGGCACCGCGCTCACCACCTCCACCTCCCGCTCCCGCGGGGGGCTCGCCTCAGACAGCCGTGGCCCAGCTCCTGAGGAGCGCCTCCCGGGCGGCCCGCCAGGGTGTGACACCGTCGCCCTCGGCGCTCCCCCACTCCAACAGGCGTGCCACGTGCGCCGTGCCCTCGACGAAGCGGTTCAACAGGTCCAGCGACAGCTCGTACTCGGACTGCACATAGCCCCCGACGGCCGCCGCGTACACCGTCAGTTCGGCCTTCTCCTCGTCCGTGCCGACATGGAGTCCGAAAGCGGGCGGTGCCTCACCGCCGCCCGTCGCCAGGTCGAGGACCGTGTCCGTCACGCTGTTGACGAGCCATCGGGTACTGGAGCGCACCTGCACGTCGTGCACGGTGAGCGCGCGCACGTCCCGCCACGCCCAGAAGCCCCTGTGGTCCGTGCCCACCGCCTCGAGGCCCTCGGGAGTGAGCCGTACCCCGCGCCCGCTCCCCGCGGGCTCGGCACCCACGTACACACTCTTCCCGGTGATCCAGAACAGGCCGATCATGGCCACGGGCGCCTCCAGTACGAACGCGTCGGGCACGGTCTCCCGGTGAGAGCCCGACCGGCCCGGAACGGTTCATCCGGGCCGTGAGATACGTACGCGCGGGAGTCCCCGGCCGGGGACTCCCGCGCGTACGCGGCAGGACGGGAACGGCTACTTGATGTGGGCCGCCGTACAGGCCGCCTTGTACTTGACCGTGCAGATCTCCGCGACGGTGTAGATGTCGTCCTGGAGGACCGTCTCCTTGATGTTGTCCTTGGTCAGGGCGACCACGGGCATGAGCTGGGACGGGATCTTCTTGGTCGTGGGGCTGTCGACCCTGTCGCGGGTCAGCGCGTCGAACTCGATCCCGCGGCCCTGGACCTTGGCCACGGCCATCTCGGCGGCGGCGGTGGCCTCCTGCGGGTACGACTTGTAGACGCTCATGTACTGGTCGCCCGCGAGGATCCGCTGCACCGCGTCGAGCTCGGCGTCCTGGCCGGTGACCGGCGGCACGTTGCTGATACCCATGGTCTTCATGGCGTCGATGACCGCGCCCGCGATGCCGTCGTTGGCGGAGTAGACACCGGCGATGTTGTTGATGCCGATGGCCGAGATCGCCTCCTCCATGTTGGACTTGGCGTGGGCCGGGTCCCAGTCCTTGGTGTCGTACCGCCGGGCGATCTCGACCTTGCCGTCGAGCACGGACATGGCGCCCGCCTTGAACTGCGCCGCGTTCGGGTCGGTGAGCGCGCCGTTCATCATCACGATCTGCTTCGTGGCGGCGCTGGTTCCCAGCGCCTTCAGCAGTTCCTTGCCCTGCACCTCTCCGACGAGCTCGTTGTCGAAGGAGATGTACGCGTCGATCGGGCCCTCGGCCAGGCGGTCGTAGGCGATGACGGGGATGCCCGCGGCCTTGGCCTTGCGCACCCCGCTCGCGATGGCCTTGGAGTCGACCGCGTCCACGAGGAGGACGTCGACCTTGTCGTCCACCAGTTGCTGCAGCTGGGTGCTCTGCTTGCTCGCGCTCTGCTCGGCGTTCAAGCGGATGACATCGCCCTTGCCGTTGGTCAGCTTTCGGACCTGCTCCTGGATGATCGGGTAGTCGAACTTCTCGTAACGCGTGTTTGCCTTCTCGGGGAGAAGGAGACCCACCTTGATGTCGTCGCCCTTGGTCGGGCTCGCCTTGGAGTCGCTGCCGCCGATCCCGTCGACGACCCCGCAGCCGGCGAGTGAGACGGCCATCGCGGACGAGGCCAGGGCTATGGCCGTACGACGAAGCCGGGTGTTACGAGTGTTCACATCAGGTGCCTTCCGGGCGAGGTAGCTGCATTGCGACCCAGGTGGCTGAAAGCCAACGCGGCGATCACCTCAGCGTCAAGGAGTAACCACTTAACGAGATGGCAACAGCGTTCTGTGTTCCCCAAGTGAACACGATGGGAAGAGCGTGTACCTCCACTTCCACGTAAACCCTGCGGCGCGCTTCGTTCCCCCACACCCCGTCAGGGCCGGACAACCCCCGCCTCCGACCTGGAGACTTGAAGATGGCCGAGTATCACCGCAGCTCCGGAGGGGCGAGCGTGAGCCCGGCCCGACACGACGGGACGGCCCCCGCCGAGGCCGCAGTGATCTGCGTCACTCGCGAACGCGCCCGTCGCCCGCATCGCACAACTCCGGCCGCAATGACCGACTATGTCGCGCCCGCCTACAAACGGCAGTTCACCTGAACGTCGCTTTGTGGGGCACACCGAAGAAAACGGACCGCGGCGTTCACGGCGCGGACTTGGCCGATTCGGCCCCCTCCCGGCGACACCCGCGGGACCGGCCTCCACCGGGACGTCACCAGCGCCCGGAGACAGACCGTCGGCCTCACTCGTTCCCGGCGGCAAACCCCTTCGCCTCGATCGCACCGCGCGGGCCCTCTCCCGCGGACGTCGGGTGCGGCCGCGTCCCGCAGACAACTCGCGCGCCCGGCGGAACACTTCACGGGACGTGCGCGCCCCGGCCGCGGACACGCGACGGGGCCGGGAGGTGATCCACCTCCCGGCCCCGTCGACGATCGGGAACTACTCCGACGACCGCTTCGGCCGCCACACCACCAGCGCGCTCGTCTGCTGGACCTCCTGGTACGGGACCAGGTCCCGGCGGTAGGAGGCGTGCACGGCGGCCTCACGCTGCTGCATGGCGGCCGCCGCGCCGTCCAGGGCCGACTCCATTTCCACGACACGGGACTGGAGAGCGGCGACCTGGTTCTCCAGCTCGATGATGCGTTTGATGCCCGCCAGGTTGATGCCCTCGTCCTGCGACAACTGCTGGACGGTGCGCAGCAGTTCGATGTCGCGGGCCGAGTAGCGCCGGCCGCGCCCGGCGGTGCGGTCCGGGGAGACCAGTCCGAGGCGGTCGTACTGGCGGAGGGTCTGCGGGTGCAGGCCGGAGAGCTGGGCCGCCACCGAGATGACGTAGACCGGGGTCTCCTCGGTCAGTTCATAGGGGTTTCGACGACGGCCGTCCATCTGCTCATACTCCCTTCGCGGCCTGGAACAGCTCCGCCCGCGGGTCCTCGTCCGCGGTTGCCTCGCGATACGCCTCCAGGGCGTCACGCGCCTTGCCCGACACGTCCGTGGGGACCGCGACCTCGACGGTGACGAGGAGGTCGCCGCGGGTGCCGTCCTTGCGGACCGCGCCCTTGCCGCGGGCCCGCATCGTACGGCCGTTGGGCGTGCCCGGGGGCAGTTTCAGGGTGACCGGGGGGCCGCCCAGAGTGGGTACCCGCACCTCGCCGCCGAGGGCCGCCTCCGCGAAGGTGACGGGCACGGCGACGGTGAGGTTGTCGCCCTTGCGGCCGAAGACCGGGTGGGCGTCCACATGGACCGTGACGTACAGGTCGCCGGCCGGCCCGCCCCGTTCGCCGGGGCCGCCCTTGCCGCGCAGCCGGATCCGCTGCGAGTCGGTGACGCCCGCCGGGATGCGGACCTGCATCGTGCGCGACGACTTGGCGCGACCGCTGCCCGAGCACTCCATGCAGGGGTGCTCGGCGATCAGACCGCGGCCCTTGCAGTCCGGGCAGGGGTCCGTGAGCGAGAACCCGCCGCCGGAGCCCCGCGCCACCTGGCCGGTGCCGACGCAGGTCGGGCACACACGCGGGGTGCCGTTCTTGTCGCCGGTGCCCGAACAGGCCTTGCAGGGCGCCTGGGAGGTCATGCGCAGCGGGACGGTCGCGCCGTCCACCGCCTCCGTGAAGCTCAGCGTCACTTCGGTGTCGATGTCCTGGCCGCGCCGGGGCTGGGTCCGGGTGCCGGTGCCCGCGCCACTGCGGTTGAACAGGCCACCGAAGACGTCGCCTATGCCGCCGCCGAAGCCGCCCGCCCCGCCGCCCGCCCCGCCCTGGGCGCCGCCTCCGAAGAGGTCACCCAGGTCGAAGTTGAAGTTGCCGCCGCCCGCTCCGGGCCCCGGACGGAAGCCGCCGTTGCCGAAGAGGGCGCGTGCCTCGTCGTACTCCTTGCGCTTCTTGGCGTCCCCGAGGATGTCGTTCGCCTCGGAGATCTCCTTGAAGCGCTCCTCGGCCTTGGCGTTGCCCTTGTTGGCGTCCGGGTGGAACTCGCGGGCGAGCTTCCGGTACGCCTTCTTGATCTCGGCCTCGGTGGCGTCCTTGGGGACGCCGAGAACCTTGTAGTAGTCCTTCTCGATGAAGTCCTTGGTGCTCATCCTCGACGTCCCTCCTTCCTCGTCGTGTCAACGTCAGCCCTCGTCCGGGCCACCGCTCTCCTTGTCCTCGGCCGCCTCAGCCGTCGTGTCGTCGGACTTGACGGACTGTGCGCCGGGCTGGGGCTCCGCGACCGCCACCCGCGCGGGGCGGATGGTGCGCTCGCCGAAGCGATACCCGGGCTGGAGAATCGCCACGCACGTCGTCTCCGTGACGTCCGGCGCGTACGAGTGCATCAGGGCCTCGTGGATCATCGGGTCGAAGGGCTCGCCCTCCTTGCCGAACTGCTGAAGCCCCATCTTCGCCGCGATGGTCTCCAGCGACTCGGCCACCGACTTGAAACCGCCGACCAGTTCGCCGTGTTCCCGCGCGCGGCCGATGTCGTCGAGGACGGGCAGGAGCTCGGTCAGGAGGCTCGAGACCGCGAGCTCCTTGACCGCGATCCGGTCGCGCTCGACCCGGCGGCGGTAGTTCTGGTACTCGGCCTGGAGCCGCTGGAGGTCCGCGGTGCGCTCACCGAGCGCCGTGCGTACCTGGTCCAGCTGGGCCGTCAGGCCGGCGGTCTGTGCTGCGGCTGATGCGTCCCCGGCCGGGGGCGCCCCCTCCGCGGAGGGGGCGCCCTTCGGCTCGGCGTCGTCAGGGGTGGCGCCGGAGGGGACGTCAGGCTTCTCTTCGAAGCCCGGGGTCTCCTCCGTCACGCGGCACCGTCCTTGCGGTCCTCGTCGACGATCTCGGCGTCCACGACGTCGTCGTCGGCCCTGGCCTGCTCGGCACCCTCGGCGCCACCGCCGGCCTGCGCGGCCTGGGCGTCGGCGTACATGGCCTGGCCCAGCTTCTGCGAGACGGCGGCGACCTTCTCGGTGGCCGTACGGATCTCGGCGGAGTCCTCGCCCTTGAGCGCGGCCTTCAGCTCCTCGACGGAGGCCTCGACCTCGGCCTTGACGTCACCGGGGACCTTGTCCTCGTTGTCCTTGAGGAACTTCTCCGTCTGGTAGACGAGCTGCTCGCCCTGGTTGCGGGTCTCGGCGGCCTCGCGGCGGGCGTGGTCCTCCTCCGCGTACTTCTCGGCCTCTTCACGCATCCGGTTGACCTCGTCCTTCGGCAGCGAGGAGCCACCGGTGACGGTCATCTTCTGCTCCTTGCCCGTGCCCAGGTCCTTCGCGGTCACGTGCATGATGCCGTTGGCGTCGATGTCGAAGGCGACCTCGATCTGCGGGACGCCGCGGGGCGCCGGCGGCAGACCGGTCAGCTCGAACATCCCGAGCTTCTTGTTGTACGCCGCGATCTCGCGCTCGCCCTGGTAGACCTGGATCTGCACGGACGGCTGGTTGTCCTCGGCGGTGGTGAAGATCTCGGACCGCTTGGTCGGGATCGTCGTGTTCCGCTCGATGAGCTTCGTCATGATGCCGCCCTTGGTCTCGATGCCGAGGGACAGCGGGGTCACGTCGAGGAGCAGGACGTCCTTGACCTCACCCTTGAGGACACCGGCCTGCAGGGCGGCGCCGATGGCGACGACCTCGTCCGGGTTGACACCCTTGTTGGCCTCGTTGCCGCCGGTCAGCTCCTTGACGAGCTCGGCGACGGCCGGCATACGGGTGGAGCCACCGACGAGAACGACGTGGTCGATCTCGGACAGGTTGATGCCCGCGTCCTTGATGACGTTGTGGAACGGCGTCTTGCAGCGCTCCAGAAGGTCGGCGGTGAGCTGCTGGAACTGGGCGCGCGTGAGCTTCTCGTCCAGGTGCAGCGGGCCCTCGGCGGACGCCGTGATGTAGGGCAGGTTGATCGAGGTCTCGGTGGACGAGGACAGCTCGATCTTGGCCTTCTCCGCGGCCTCACGGAGGCGCTGGAGGGCCATCTTGTCCTTGGCGAGGTCCACGCCGTGGCCGGACCTGAACTGCTGCACCAGGTAGTCGACGACCCTCTGGTCCCAGTCGTCACCACCGAGGTGGTTGTCGCCGTTCGTGGCCTTCACCTCGACGACGCCGTCGCCGATCTCCAGGAGGGACACGTCGAAGGTGCCGCCACCGAGGTCGAAGACGAGGATCGTCTGGTCGTCCTTGTCCAGGCCGTACGCGAGCGCGGCGGCCGTGGGCTCGTTGACGATACGCAGGACGTTCAGGCCCGCGATCTCGCCGGCCTCCTTCGTCGCCTGACGCTCGGAGTCGTTGAAGTACGCCGGAACGGTGATGACCGCGTCCGTGACCTTCTCGCCCAGGTACGCCTCGGCGTCGCGCTTCAGCTTCTGCAGGATGAAGGCGCTCATCTGCTGCGGGTTGAAGTGCTTCCCGTCGAGCTCGATCTTCCAGTCCGTACCCATGTGACGCTTCACCGAGCGGATGGTCCGGTCCACGTTCGTGACCGCCTGGCGCTTGGCGACCTCGCCGACGAGCACCTCACCGTTCTTGGCGAAGGCGACGACGGACGGCGTGGTCCTGGCACCCTCGGCGTTGGTGATGACGGTGGGCTCGCCGCCCTCCAGAACGCTGACGACGGAGTTAGTCGTGCCCAGGTCGATGCCGACCGCACGTGCCATTTCAATTCCTCCAGCAATGACTTGAGTGGAACGGACTCAAGTGTGCACGACGTCCCGCTCCCGGTCAACAGAGCTGAGTCGAGGGGGCTCAAGTCTTATCTGTTCCTTACACGCAGGTGCGCGCCTACCTGCGGTTTTCCCGGGAGGATCGCCCCATGGGCGGGAACACGAAGGAGCACCAGGACCACCCCCGCGGCGCCGCCGGCCACCCACAGGGCCGCCGTCGCCCCCACCCACCCCAGGTCGATCAGCATGCCGACGAGTGCACCCGCGAAGCCGGTGATCCCGACGAGGACCACGGCGCCCTGCGCGGTGACGCCGAGGTGGCGCAGCCGGTGGACGAGGTGGTCAGGAGCGCCGCTCAGCAGCGGACGCCCGGCCCGCTGCCGCGACACCAGCACGAGCGCCGCGTCGGCGGTCGCCACCGCCGTCAGCGCGAACACGGCCCCCACGCTCGACCCGGCCTCCCGGTCCGCGTGCACCAGCACCGCGGCCGAGGCCAGCACGAACCCGGCGAACAGGCCGCCACAGCGCCCCGGCACGATCCGGGCGGGCGGCCAGCCGTGCATCAGGAACCCGGTCAGCGCGGCGGCCAGCACGCTCAGCAGCGTCGCGAGCCCGTCCATGACCTCGGCGGCCGCGCACCCGCTCAGGGCGAAGGCGGTCACCACGGCGACCGTCCCCATCACTCCGTCGGCGTGATCGAGGGAGGTGAAAGCGTGCGTGACGAGGACGACCCACCCGACGGCCACGACCCCCACGGGCAGTCCGAGTTCACCGAACGGCACGGTCAGCGCGGCGGCGGTGGTCACGACGGCCACCCGCACCGGGAGCGGTACGGGTCTCAGGTCGGCGACGAGCCCGAGGACACCGACCACCGTCCCGGCCACCAGCAGCCGCCCGGCCGCGGGGCCCAGCGGGGCCACGTCGGTCCAGTCACCGGCCCCGGCGACGAACGCCGTCGCCACGATCACCGCCGGGCCGCCGAGCAGCGCGACCAGGCGCCCCCGCCGTCGTTCGACGGAACCGAGGCGCAGGGAGAGCGGCCGCAGCAGCGCGGCGAGCAGGGCGGCGAGGAACAGGGCGGCGATGGCGGCGACGATTCCGTACAGCACAGCGCCAACTTAGGGTTGAATGTCTGGAATGTACCGCAGATAACACGATCGGGTTTACGTGTCGACCTCTCGACCCCGGGAAGAGACACCCCCGTCAGGCAACCCTCAGCGACGCAGATCACCGCACCCCTGGCTACAGTGCGGCGCAAGAAGTGGGTAGTCTCAGACGGACTGCATAAGTTACCGCTTAGTAATCACACAAAGCCCCACCTCGCAGGCCCGAGGAGCCCCCAATGCAACTCGCCGCGATCATTGTGTCGCTGACCCTGACCGTGGTCGGCGTTGCGCTCATCGCCCGAGCCGTCGCGCAGATCTACCGGTTCATCAAGCTCGGCCAGCCCCTCCCGGCCGGATCCCGGACCGACGCCTGGAAGGCCCGCAGCATCACGCTGGCCAAGGAGTTCGTCGGCCACACCCGGATGAACCGGTGGGGGATCGTCGGCGTCGCGCACTGGTTCGTCGCCGTCGGCTTCCTGACCCTCGGCCTGACGATCGTCACGGCCTACGGTCAGCTGTTCAAGGCCGACTGGACGCTGCCCGTCCTCGGCGACTGGCTGCCGTACGAGCTGTACACCGAGTTCATCGCGCTGTTCACGACGCTCGGCATCCTCGTACTGATCGCGATCCGGCAGCTCAACCGGCCGTCGAAGCCGGGCCGCAAGTCGCGCTTCGCGGGCTCCAAGACCGGCCAGGCCTACTTCGTCGAGGCCGTCATCCTCGTCATCGGCCTCGCCATCATGACCCTGCGCGGTCTGGAGGGCGCGATCCACGGCGTCCACCACTACGAAGCCGCGTACTGGGCGTCGTACCCCCTGGTCGCCGCCTTCAAGGGCCTGAGCCTCGGCACCCTGCAGACCCTGGTCTACCTGACCGCCATGATCAAGCTCGGCGTCACCATGGGCTGGGCGATCACGGTCGGCCTCAACACCAACATGGGTGTCGCCTGGCACCGCTTCCTCGCCTTCCCGAACATCTGGTTCAAGCGGAACGCGGACGGCGCCACCGCGCTCGGCGGCCTGCTCCCGATGACCTCCGGCGGCAAGGACATCGACTTCACCGACCCCGGCGAGGACGACGTCTTCGGCGTCTCCCAGGTCGAGCAGTTCTCCTGGAAGGGCCTGCTCGACTTCTCCACCTGCACCGAGTGCGGCCGCTGCCAGTCGCAGTGCCCCGCCTGGAACACGGGCAAGCCGCTCTCCCCCAAGCTGCTGATCATGTCCCTCCGGGATCACGCGCACGCCAAGGCCCCCTACCTGCTCGCGGGTGGCGGCAAGGACATGGAGGGCAACGAGAAGGCCTCGGCCGAGGCCCTCGCGGACGTGCCCGCCGCGGCGCTGGCGGAGGCCGAACGGCCTCTCATCGGCACCGTCGAGGAGAACGGCGTCATCGACCCCGACGTCCTGTGGTCCTGCACCACCTGCGGCGCCTGCGTCGAGCAGTGCCCTGTCGACATCGAGCACATCGACCACATCGTCGACATGCGCCGGTACCAGGTGATGATCGAGAGCGCCTTCCCGTCCGAGGCGGGCACGATGCTCAAGAACCTGGAGAAGAAGGGCAACCCCTGGGGCCTGGCCAAGAAGCAGCGGCTGGAGTGGACCAAGGAGGTCGACTTCGAGATCCCCGTCGTCGGCCGCGACATCGAGGACCTCACCGAGGTCGAGTACCTGTACTGGGTCGGCTGCGCCGGCGCGCTGGAGGACCGCGCCAAGAAGACCACGAAGGCCTTCGCGGAGCTGCTCCACATGGCGGGCGTCAAGTTCGCGATCATGGGCGGCGACGAGAAGTGCACCGGTGACTCCGCCCGGCGCCTCGGCAACGAGCCCCTCTTCCAGGAACTCGGCATGGAGAACGTGGCCGCGCTGAACATGGCGTTCGGCGAGGAGACGGACGACGAGGGCACCACCACGCCCGAGTCGAGGAAGCCGAAGTCGGCGAAGAAGATCGTCGCCACCTGCCCGCACTGCCTCAACACGATCGGCAACGAGTACCCGCAGCTCGGCGGCGACTACGAGGTCATCCACCACACCCAGCTGCTCCAGCACCTCATCGACGAGGGCAAGCTGCTCCCGGTCACCCCGGTCGAGGGTCTGATCACGTACCACGACCCCTGCTACCTGGGCCGCCACAACAAGATCTACACGCCGCCGCGCGAGATCATGTCCGCCGTCCCGGGCCTTCGCCAGCAGGAGATGCACCGCCACAAGGAGCGCGGCTTCTGCTGCGGCGCCGGTGGTGCGCGGATGTGGATGGAGGAGCGGATCGGCAAGCGCATCAACAACGAGCGTGTCGACGAGGCGCTCTCCCTCAACCCGGACATCGTCTCCACCGCCTGCCCGTTCTGCCTCGTCATGCTGACCGACTCGGTCAACGGCAAGAAGAACGACGGCAAGGCCAAGGAGTCCATCCAGGTCGTCGACGTCGCGCAGCTGCTGCTCGACTCCGTCAGGACGCCGGTCGATCCGGCGGGGACCGCGGAAGCCGAGAGCGAGCCGGAGCCCGAGCCGGTGAAGTAGACCGAAGACGCCCCGCGAACGCCGGAGGAGCTGATGACAGCGCCTCCGGCGTTTCGCGTTCTCCCGGGCTCCTCCGCGTCCGGATTGCCTGGAGAGCGACACCGGAGATGAACACCTGACCCGAAGGCTTCGCATCTCCCGCAAGAAGTCCGAACTCCCGTACAACCCTGCTGCCTCCCTGTGGGTCTCCTGTTCGCCGACCGGATCATGAACGCCGGGACGACTCCGGGCGAACGTGAACCGTCCGCACCCCATTGACTGGGAGTGCCCGCCAGGCATTCCCGCATGCCGCAGGAGAACCCCGCATGCACATGCAGCACCCGCACCACCGTTCCCGCGCGCTGCGGCTCGCCCTCGCGACGGCCACCGCGGCCGCCCTGACGGGAGGCCTGCTCACGATCTCGGCCGCGACGGCCACGGCCGCCGACTCCACGACCGTCCCGGCCGCCGACTTCAACGGCGACGGCATCGGCGACGTCGCCTTCTCCGCCGAGGGCGCCTACGTGAGCGGCCACAAGGCAGCCGGCCAGGTCGTCGCCCTCTACGGCACCGCCACCGGCGTGTCGGCCGCCAAGCGCTCCACGATCAGCCAGAACACCGCCGGGGTTCCCGGCACCGCCGAGGCCGGAGACGCCTTCGGCGCGGAGACGGCCTACGCCGACTTCAACGGCGACGGATACGACGACCTCGCCGTGTCCTCTCCGCACGAGAAGTTCGGCACCGACACCGACGCCGGTGGCCTCGCCGTCCTCTGGGGCTCCCCGAGCGGCCTCACCGGCAAGGGCGTGGCCATCGCCGACCCCGCCTCCTCCTCGCACGACCTGTGGGGCAAGAACCTGGCCGCGGGCGACTTCGACGGCGACGGCAAGGCGGACCTGGCCGTCGGAAACACGTCGAGCACGATCTACGTCTACAAGGGCGGCATCACCACCGGCGGCGCGGCCGGCCTCGCCCGGACCACGATCAAGCCCCCGATCCAGTCCGGCGGCAGCGCCCGCGGTCCGATGAACCTCACCGCCGGCGACATCAACGGTGACGGCCGCACCGACCTGGTGGTCGACGGTTTCGAGACCAAGACCGACTACGGCTGGAACACGAACTACTACGTGCCCGGCACGGCGAACGGCCTGAACGTCTCCGCCGCGAAGGCCCTGAAGGCCGGCATCATCACGGCCATCGGCGACATCAACGGCGACGGCTTCGGCGACATCGTCAGCGGCGCGCCCTGGGACAACACCAAGCTCAGCGACGGCACGACCCCTCCGGACTCCGCGTACGGCGGCAAGGTGAACATCACCTACGGTTCCGCGTCCGGCCCCGCCGCGACCGCCGGGATCAGCCAGAACACCGGCAGCGTGCCCGGCACCGCCGAGAAGAACGACAGCTTCGGCTACGAGCTGGACCTCGGCGACATCAACCACGACGGCTACCAGGACCTCGTCGTCAGCACCGCGTACGAGGACCTCGACGGCCACGCGGACGCCGGCATGGTCACCGTCCTGTACGGCTCGGCGCACGGCGTCAACACCTCCTCCGGCGCCCAGGCCTTCGCCCAGAGCACGCCGGGTGTCCCGGGCAACGACGAGAAGGGCGACCTCTTCGGCCTGGACGTGAAGCTCGACGACGTGACCGGCGACGGCCGGGCCGACCTCCTGGTGGGCTCGTACGAGAACGCCGGCGACGGCACGGTCACCTACCTCCCCTCCAACGGCACGAAGATCACCACGACCGGCTCCCGCTCGGTCTGGCCGGCCGACGCGGGCGTCTCGACCACGGGCACCCCGGCCTTCGGCGCCAATTTCGCGGACTGAGTCCGTTCCCGGCGGAAGGGCGCGCTCCGACGGAGGGCGCCCTTCCGCGAAGAACGCGTGGCCGTACGTCCGGCCACGGGCATGGCACGCACGGCCGGCGGGGCATGGCGCGCACGGCTTGCGTGACATGACTCGTGGGCATGCGTGACTCGTACGGCCCATGCGGACGGCACCGAACGGACCGCACACGATTCCTCGCGACGACTCAGGCCGGGTCCCACCCGCGGACCGGCCTGAGCTCCGCCGCCTCGGGCCCCGCCGCACATCCCTCACAAGGCCCCCGTAGAAACCCCGGACAACCCCCGTTCGGCCCTTGTGCGGACCCTTAAGGGATGTCACAGCTCGGACCCAAAGGCCGCCCTACGGGCCCAGGCCCGGCACGTCACTGTGCGGGACCAGGTACGTTCGATTACGTGGCTGGATTCAGGATCGGGCGGGGCCGGGACAACCGGGCCCCGCAAGCGCGACCGCAACAACACCAACCGTCGTACGGGCAGCAGGCCCCGCAGGGAGGCCGGGAGCCGTACGGCTACCCGCCCGCGCCCTCGCGGCAGCAGCAGCCGTACGGGGGTCAGCCCTACGGCGGCAATCAGCAGCCCTACGGCCATGGCCAACAGGGCGGCGGACAGCAGAGTGGCTGGCCCCAGGCCGGCGGCCCCGGTGGCGGTGAGCCGGAGTACTTCGGCGACGGGCACCCGCAGCAGGGACCGGACCCGTACGCGGCGAACAGCCCCGGCCACACCCAGGCGTTCTCTGTCGGTGAGGACCCGTACAGCCAGGGCGAGACCTACCGCGCGGGCCAGGCGGCGGCCCCGCCCGTGGGCCCCCGCCTGCACTGGAAGGACCTGCTGAGGGGCATCGTCATCAGCCCCAAGCAGACGTTCCTGCAGATGCGCGACTACACGATGTGGGCTCCGGCCCTGATCGTGACGTTCCTCTACGGCCTGCTGGCGGTATTCGGCTTCGACGGTGCCCGCCAGGACGTCATCACCGCCACGCTCTCCAACGCCGTCCCGATCGTCCTGACGACGGCTGTGGCGATCGTCATCAGCACGTTCATCCTGGGCGTGGTGACCCACACCCTGGCCCGCCAGCTCGGCGGTGACGGCGCCTGGCAGCCCACGGTCGGCCTCTCCATGCTGATCATGTCCCTCACGGACGCTCCGCGCCTGGTCGTCGCCATGTTCTTCGGCGGCGACGCGTCCTTCGTCCAGCTCCTCGGCTGGGTGACCTGGGTGGGGGCGGGCGCCCTGCTCACCCTCATGGTCAGCAGGTCCCACGACCTGCCTTGGCCGAAGGCCCTGGCCGCGTCGGCGATCCAGCTGATCGCGATCCTGTCGATCATCAAGCTGGGCACGTTCTGACGGACGATCCTCGGCGGCGCCACGCTACGCACGAGAAGGGGCTTCTCCCCCGCCACACGGCACGGGAGGGGCCCCTTTCCCTCTCCTTTCCCGTTCCCGTTGTCTTTCCTGTTGCCGTTGCCGTTGCCGTTGCCGTTGCCGTTGCCGTTGCCGTAAAAGCGCCGAAATCGCACCGGCCGTCGTCGCGGCTCGGTGGGCCGCGAGAAACTCCGGGGCTGCACGGGAGAAAAGACGGACTCCACGAGCATGCCTGGTAATCGTTTCCACGTCTGCCGTCGCCATCCTGCCCAGGGAGACTCAGGATTCGGCGAAGTCGGCGATGAAAGGCTGGTCGAGTGAAGCTCACCAAGCGTATTGCCATGATCAGCGCCGCCGCGACGGCAGCGGTTCTCTTCGGCGCGGAAGGTGTCCGGGCTCAAGGAGACAGGGGGACACCTCCCGGTTCCCGGTAACGCGTCACCTTCAGACCCCCTATCCGATGAGGCCGGGCCAGAGCCTCTACACCAGGGGCTCCTCTCGAACCTGGGCATCACACGAGTCTTCAACTTCCAGGCCCGTTGTCCACCGGGACAGGCCAGACAGGGAAACACCCCTCCGTCAATCAGGACATCAACTGCAATCAGGGCTGAAACGAGAGCCAGTCGGCGCCTGAGCAGGCCGCCCGCCACAGCCCGAGCTCCAGGCGCCGGCGACGTGCTCC
Source organism: Streptomyces sp. NPDC005195 (assembly GCF_040608315.1). Taxonomy (NCBI): domain Bacteria; kingdom Bacillati; phylum Actinomycetota; class Actinomycetes; order Kitasatosporales; family Streptomycetaceae; genus Streptomyces; species Streptomyces sp. NPDC005195. The sequence goes on along the minus strand of NZ_JBEXHZ010000004.1, from coordinate 177,489 downwards.
CGCGGCAACCTCGCCCCCAGGAGGGCGTGCACGTGAAAGTCCGGCGGTCGGGTGACTTCGTCCACCCGGCCGCCGGACTTTGAGATTCAGCCGTTGTTGTTGTTATTGTTGTTGTTCCCTCCGCCTCCGTTGTTGTTATTGTTGTTGTTGTTGTTCGCTCCACCGCCTCCGTTGTTGTTGTTATTGTTGTTGTTGTTCCCACCCCCGCCGTTGTTGTTGTTATTGTTGTTGTTGTTCGCGCCCCCGCCGTTGTTGTTGTTATTGTTGTTGTTGTTCCCGCCTCCGCCGTTGTTGTTGTTATTGTTGTTGTTCGCTCCGCGGCCTCCGTTGTTGTTGTTATTGTTG
>NZ_JBEXHZ010000004.1:116226-177045 GCF_040608315.1 Streptomyces sp. NPDC005195 | reverse complement strand
GTTGTTGTTCCCGCCTCCGCCGTTGTTGTTGTTGTTATTGTTGTTGTTCGCTCCGCGGCCTCCGTTGTTGTTGTTATTGTTGTTGTTGTTCCCGCCTCCGCCGTTGTTGTTGTTGTTATTGTTGTTGTTCGCTCCGCGGCCTCCGTTGTTGTTGTTATTGTTGTTGTTGTTCCCGCCCCGTCGGTTGTTGTTGTTGTTGTTGTTATTGTTGTTGTTGTTCCCGCCCCGTCGGTTGTTGTTGTTGTTATTGTTGTTGTTGTCGCTCGGCGCTGTCGCGTGAGTTCCTGTAGGTGCCGGAGCAGCGAAGGCGACAGAGGGCACCATTGCGCCTCCCGCAGCCAGAGCAACCGAAGCAGTGAGCATTGCCGCGCGCTTTGCGATCTTGTTGAGCATGATGATCCCTTTCCGATGAGTGCGGGCCTTCCGATTTGCAGCCCATTGGATTACGGAAGTAATTGTCCGTAAATGTGCCGCCAGCTCAGTAGGCCGGTCCTGGCACTCACACCGATCCGCGCTCCGAAATCTCATGGATCGACAGAACGACGGCAACATTCACCTTGCGTGTTGTGGCCGGATTCACTGCCGGAAGTATTTCGGAGGCGCGGTCGCGCGATATTCTCGGCGCGGGTCGGTTTGAGCCGCGGACCGGTAGACCCGGTTTCTGGAACTCCTAGGCCAGCATGCCTTGCGATAGTCGCGGGCACATCGGGTGAACACCCCAACTTCCACCTCCGCACACCCCACATCCCACACGGGCATTCCGCGAACCACCCCACCGCCCGACCTGCCCCGACCCATCTGGATCTTTTGCGCGGCTCCGTCCACGGAGGGAAAATGGCTGGTGATGGACCTACTAGAGCGAAAGGCCGTGCTCCAGGACCTCACCGGTCACCTGCAGGCGGCCGTGAGCGGCCCCGGACGCCTCGCACTCGTGCGCGGCGAGGCCGGCATCGGCAAAAGCAGCGTCGTCCGCCGTCTGGCCCAGCTGGCCGACCCCCGTATCAGGGTGCTGGCCGGTGCTTGCGACCCGCTGGCGACACCCCGCCCCCTGGGCCCTCTGATGGACTTGGCTCCACGCCTGGGACCGGCGGTGCGTACCGCCCTGACCGGGGCGCTGGCCGGCACCTGCCGTTCCGACGAGGTCTTCGACTGCCTGCTCGCCGACCTGAGCACCTATCCCAGCCTGCTGGTCCTGGAAGACGTCCACTGGGCCGACGAGGCCACCATGGATCTGCTGCGCCACCTGGCGCGGCGCCTGCCGAGCGTTCCGGCCCTGGTCGTGGCCACCTACCGCGACGACGAGGTCGGACGCACCCACCACCTGACCGCTCTCCTCGGCACACTGGCGGGCTATTCGTGGGTGCACCGCTGTGACCTGGCGCCTCTGAGTCGCCCGGCCGTGGCCCGGCTGGCCACCGGACACGCCGTCGACGTCGAGCAGCTGTACCACTTCTCCGCCGGCAACCCGTTCATCGTCACCGAGATCCTGGCCGCCCCGGCCGAGACCATCCCGGCGACGGTGCGCGAGGCCGTGGCCGGCCGCCTTGCCGGCCTCTCGGCCGCCGCGCGCACGGTCGTCGACGTGCTGGCCGTCCTGGGGCACCGGGTCTCGCCACCGCTGCTGGCCGGCGTCCTGCCGGCCCCGGAGGAGGCACTCGAGGAGGCCGTGGCCTGTGGAATTGTCCGTACCGACGGAGAGGCGACCGAGTTCCGCCATGAGCTGACCCGGCTTGCGGTGCTGGAAACCGTCCCCGCCGCATGCCGCCTGCGGGTACACCAGCAGGTGCTGGCGGCGTTGCGGTCCGGCCCGGTCACCGCGGATGATCTGGCACTGCTCGCCGGTCATTCCGAGGCCGCCGGCGATCCGGCCGCCGTATTGCAGTACGCGCCCGCGGCGGCCGCCCATGCCGCCGAGACGGGCGCGCACCGGGAAGCGGCGGCCCAGTACGCCCGCGCCCTGCGGCACGCCGACCGCCTGCCGCTCGACCAGCAGACCTCCCTGCTGGAGGGCCATGCGCAGGCCTGTCTCCTGTCGAGCCGACTGGACGAGGCGGTCGATTCCCGCCGTACGGCGGTGCGGCTGCGCCGTACGACGGGTGACCGGCTGCACGAGGGGGAGAACCTGCGCCGGCTGTCGTACTCACTGTGGGCCGCCGGACGGACCGCCGAGTCGGGACAGACCGCCCTCGATGCGGTGCGGGTGCTCGAAGAGCTGGGACCGAACAAGGAGCTGCCCTGGGCGTACCTGAATCTCTGTCAACTGGCCTGCTACGAACACGAGGCGGTGGCGGTGACCACCGCCCACGCCGAGAAGGCGATCGCTCTCGGTGAGCGCTTCGGCGACGCGGGGGTGACCGTCCAGGCGCGCTTCCACGCCGCGGCGGCACGGATGCTGAGCGAAGGGTCCGGCTGGGAGGACTGCGAGCAGGCGCTGTCCAGCTCGATGGCGCAGGATCCGCCGGTGGACGCGGCCGCCTGTGCGCTCGTCATGTGCTGGTTCGCCGCGCTGCGGCACGACGTCGACCGGACCGCCGCTGCCGTGACCCGGGCGGAAGCCCACTGTCTCGATCACGACCTGCTGTTCCACCTGCTGTGCACGAGGATCTGGGGCAGCTGGGGGCTGTTGAACCGGGGCCTGTGGACCCAGGCGGCCGATGCCGCACAGGAAGTACTGTCCCATCCCCACTCACCACCGATCGTCAGAGCTCTGGCCTTCACCGTCCTGGGGCTGGTGCGAGCGCGGCAGGGCAAGGCCTCGGTGTGGCCGCTGCTCGAGCAGGCGGCGAGCCTCGTCGACCCGGACTGCCTGATGGCCACGGGCCTGGGGTGGGAGGCCCGGGCCGAGGCGGCCTGGCTGGCCGGCGACCACGAGCGGGTCCGGGCGGAGGCACAACGCGGTCTGGACGCTTTGGCGGAGCGCAGCCATCCCTGGCTGTCCGGGGCACTGGCCTGCTGGATCCGCCGCGCCGGAGAGACGCCCCCGCAGGTGCCGGCGGCCGAACCCTACGCGCTCGAACTGGCCGGCGACTGGGCCGGCGCCGCGGCACGATGGGACACGCTGGGCTGCCCGTACGACGCCGCGCTGGCCCGCCTTTCCGGCGACGGACCCGCGCTGCACCAGGCCCTGGCAGCCCTCGAAGACCTCGGAGCCCGGCCGGCCGTGGCGCGCACCCGCGCCGTGATGCGTGCCCGCGGCGTCCGCCCGATCCGGCGAGGCCCCCGGGCGGCCACCCGGGCCAATCCGTACGGTCTGACCAACCGGGAGCTGGACGTCCTGAAGCTGCTGAACGAGGACCTCACGGATGCCGAGATCGCGGCCCGCCTCTATATCACTCCCAAGACGGCCGGGCATCACGTCGGCGCGATACTGAACAAACTCGGCGTCCACACCCGCCACGAAGCCGCTCGCAAACTCCACCATTCCGATCGCCGATAGGGCGGCCTCGACCCGATTTCCGTCCCGCTGAATGGCACCGGGGACGCGGAGATCATCCGACGCACATCCACCCGGCGTGCGACAATGAACGCTCAGTGCACTCGCAGCTTGCTTCAGCTTTCAGGGTGATGAGAATGAAGAAAGCAGCCTTGCGGAGTGTCGGACTGACCGTGGCCTGCTGCTGTATGGCGCTGGGCGCATGGGGCGCGTCAGTAGAGGAAGCAGACGCTCTTTCTCAGAATTCGCGGGCCGTATCCACGAAGTCGGCACTCCAGTGCTATGCGACGCGCGGCAGCCCGAATGAGATCGTCTGCTACCGGAGTTCGTGGAAGGCCGAGTTCAGGCATGGGGACGTGGTCTACGTCCCCATTCTCATTCAGGTGCCCGCGCCTTCGCAGGCGTCCGTGACGATCGTCGACAGTCTGAACGACATACGTCCGAACGCCACACGTTCCGGCTGACGGCCTTGAAGTGGCTCGGAGCGCGTCTTTCGACGACGTGGTCGGCTCCCCTGGCCTACGTACTGGGGGCAGAACACTCCAGGCATCGGTGCCGGCCCCTTCCAGCCGGCGAAGCAGCCGAAGTCCTCGTCGTCTCGATCGTCATACGCCTTTCGTGATTCCTCTTTGCCGTCGCTGAAGACCACACGCCCGGCACCGAGTTGACGGTGAGAAACCCCGAGACGAGATCATCTGAAGTCATGTTGGTGCGCAGTGCGTACGTGACTGTGGGGTCCAGCGTGACGGACAGGGGGAGTTGCGTGGTGAAACCGCGCGGGGAGCTTCCGAGACGTATCCGATGCATCGTGATCCCCTGGGGAGCCTTGATGCGCCACAGCAGCTCACCCGGCTCATCGACAGTGCCCTCGTGATCCCACCGGTACAGGCCGACCTCGGCGATGCCGTCGCGCCTGGCGTCTGGACACTCACGCCAGCCGATCACCGGAGCGGGAGAAATAGTGCTGTTGTCCGTGGATGGTTCGCTGCCTGTAGGCTCGCCGACCCGCCGTTGGTGCAGATGAGGAGCGTCATGGAGCTGGTGCCGTGGGGGGTGAACCGTGTCGCGAACAGCGCTCTCGGGATAGTTCCGGCAGTTGTGGCCATCGCGTACCTGGTGCAGGCCGGCGACACCCTTCCGCGACTGGTGGCTTGCCTGGCCCTGATCGGGTTCGCGGTGATCGCCGTCAGGGGCTATCGCCTCGGAGTGAGGTGCGAGCACGGGACGCTGGTGGTCCGTGGATACCTGCGCACGCGGGCGATCGCCCGCGAAGGCATCACAGAGATCACGGACTTCCCGGCGGTCAGATGGGCGACACCCAGGGGACGCAAGCGCTGGACCCCCATCACGGCTTTCATGACAAACTCGAACGAAGTCTCGGCGAGCCAACTTCACAAGGCGCGCGCCGTCGGGAAACTGCGGCGGTGGGCGAGGCAGTAAGGACCTGGCCCGGCCATGGACTACTCGCACCAGAGCTACGGATCGCAAGGCGTCGTGCCCCAGTCGTGCCCGGTCGAGCGGGAAACAACGGTGAACCGCGGGCATCCACGGGCACCAGGCAACGCATCGGCCCCTGACTGATTTACCTGGTCCGGGGCCGTTCACCTGCGGTGGGTATGGGATTTGAACCCACGGTGACTCGCGCCACGGCGGTTTTCAAGACCGTGGACGGACCGAGGGGCAGCGAATGCGTAAGACCCTCAGTCGCAATGGGCGGAGCCGTTGAGATCCGGCAGCGAAGGGATTCACCATGCCGTAGCGCCGTACACCAGCATGCCCAGGCCGACAACGAGCGCAGTGACGCCTTGCACCTGTCCCGCTCGAAAGGACCAGGGACCCTCCTCCTGGAACACCTTCCGTCCCCAGCACCGAGCGAGGAATGTGAAGACCAGCACCAGTGCGCCGATGGCCAGGAAGCCCAGGCCTCCGGCTATCGGGTCGTCGTTGGTCTGCGGAGCAGAGGAGAGGAACACGCTGGTAAAGGTAAGCCAGCCCAAGCTCTTCTCGACTGCCACCCAGCCGTCCTGCTCGGGCCCGGGCCAGTGCGGGTCCGTCTCGGTAGGCATCCCCAAACCATCGCGATACAGCAGCGAAGTACAGCAACCGACGTGACCGCAGTCGACCGTCACAGGCGCTCGGCGACTGGTTCACCGGCTCGGCAGACCTGAATGACCGTCGTGCCCATAGTTCGCATCGAGGGACCCAGGGCCGTGCCACTTCCGTGCCAGAACGGACAGGGACTCACGGGGAGTCGAGGTTCCCCAGGGTGTGGACCACCCCTCGCTGCCCAGGGCAGAGATTCCCAGGTCACGCCTGTGATCGCGCAACCTCGCTCCTAAAGCGGTGCTCCATATCTGGCGGTGAGATCATCCGTGTATGGCAGACGCGCGGCTACCCCCGGGGTGGTCCCTTCAGCAGATCCGCGACGTATCCGGGGACAAAGAGACTGTCGCCCTGGGGCCAAACCGGGCGGTGAAATGGGTAGGGCGCCCCGGAGCCCCCGACAAGGCGCTGCACCCGGAGATCGTTCTCGGGTTCCACGACCTGTGCCTTGTGCAGCCTGTCCATGACGACGACTGGTACATGGGCAGCCTGTACGACGACGGCAGTGTCATCTGTTGGGCAGCCTGTAACAGTCTGTACGAGGCACTGCGCGGTCTGTAGAGGCATGCGGGCCTGTCCCTGTACTCACGAGACTTCCTGAAACGGCGGTACAGCAGCGAAGTACAGCAACCACAGAAACCGATCCCATCCTGTAGCACCTCCCTGTGCCCGAAGTGTGGCCTGTATGACCACCGCTGACCGATCTCTCCAGAGCTACGGATCAGAAGGCGGCCCGAAGGTCCGGACAGCAAAAGAGTCCCTCGCTGATCTAGCGAAGGACTCTCTCAGACATCGGGAGAAGGAGCCGGTCAGAACGCTTCTTTTGACGGCGTGATCGGCTCGCCCGACTTACGTACTACAGGCAGAACACTCCACGGGAAGTTGATCCATTCATCGGTCCGCTTCCACACGTACTCGCACTTCACGAGCGAGTGGGGCTTCTCGTAGATCACGGCGCTGCGGACCTCGGCGACGGTGTCGACGCAGAAGTCGTGCACGAGCTTGAGCGTCTTGCCGGTGTCGGCGACGTCGTCCGTGATCAGGACCTTCTTGTCGGAGAAGTCGATCACGTTGGGGACGGGGGCGAGCATGACGGGCATCTCGAGCGTGGTTCCGACGCCCGTGTAGAACTCCACGTTCACCAGGTGAATGTTCTTGCAGTCGAGGGCGTACGCGAGGCCGCCCGCGACGAAGACACCCCCGCGCGCGATGGAGAGCACTATGTCCGGCTCGTATCCGTCGTCAGCGATGCTCTGGGCGAGTTCGCGGACGGCGGTCCCGAACCGCTCGTAGGTGAGGTTCTCCCGCGCCTCCGTCACGCTCACGCCCTCAGACCTGGGTCCGGTGGAAGTTGAGGAAGGACCGGGAGGCGGTCGGTCCGCGCTGCCCCTGGTAGCGGGAGCCGTACCGGTCGCTGCCGTACGGGAACTCAGCCGGCGAGCTGAGCTGGAACATGCACAGCTGCCCGATCTTCATGCCCGGCCAGAGCTTGATGGGCAGCGTCGCCAGGTTGGACAGCTCCAGGGTCACGTGCCCGGAGAAGCCGGGATCGATGAACCCCGCGGTGGAGTGCGTGACGAGGCCGAGCCGCCCGAGGGAGCTCTTGCCCTCGAGCCGCGAGGCGAGGTCGTCCGGCAGCGTGATGACCTCGTACGTACTGGCGAGGACGAACTCCCCGGGGTGCAGGATGAACGGCTCGTCGCCCTCGGGCTCGACCAGCCGGGTCAGATCCGCCTGCTCGACGGAGGGGTCGATGTGGGGGTAGCGGTGATTCTCGAACACCCGGAAATAGCGGTCGAGCCGCACGTCGACACTCGACGGCTGCACCATGGATTCGTCGTACGGAGCGATCCGCACCCGTCCGGCACCGATCTCGGCCCGGATGTCCTTGTCTGAGAGAAGCACGCCCCGAGGATACGCGTGGGGCTGCCCACAATTGTGGACAGCCCCACGCCTACACCTGCTGACACCGCTCAGCGGTTGCCGCTACTGCTTCTCCAACGCCACCGGAACGACGTTCCGCAGCCGCGCGCACCGCGGGCACCGGATCAATCGACCGGGTCCGAGCCGCTCGGCCTTCTGCATCGGGAACGAAGCGGTGCTGAACACGTGCCCGTCGGCACATCGGACGACGGTGCGCTCCATCAAGTCCACGGAGTCCCTTCCCCAAGAGCCTTCGTCAGGCACTGGCGTGACTGACGACGAAAGCCACATTACGGGATGATTGGGACGGCCCTCCAAGCGGCACTCCGACCCCGCCCGGACCCTCTCCCTCGCCTCCACCGTACGCCCCAACTCCGTTCCCCCGCAGCCGTGTCCATCCCCCGAAACGCGCACCGGCCCCGCGGCTTCAGCGCCGGGGGCCAGGCATGAGGTAGAGTGAGCGGGCATTCGACACCGGCCAGGCCGATGTCTTACGCGGGTGTAGTTTAGTGGTAGAACATCAGCTTCCCAAGCTGAGAGTGCGAGTTCGATTCTCGTCACCCGCTCCATGTGAAACCCCCAGGTCGATGACCCGGGGGTTCTTTGTCGTCTAGACCTGCAAGTGGGGCGCGCACCACATCCGGACCCGCTGAGGTTCAGCACCTCCGTGAGCCGGCGGAACGTCGTATGGCTGACTCCGCGACCCCGGGCCTCGGACTCGAACTCGTCGAGCTGGGACAGCACCGTGTCTGGATCGAGCGAGACGGCCGACTGTTCCTCGTCGGAGTGCTGATAGATAGGCGCCGCCTTCTCGGAAGACTGGCCGGCCGCCGAGGCCGCCGAGTGAGCTGGCCAATGTCTATGACCTATTGGAGGAGGTGCGGCTGCGCCCCAGCATGTGGGTCCGTCGCAGCTCGCTGCAACATCTGGACTCCATCCTGACCGGGTACCACGTCGCCCTGGAGATTCACGGGGTGGAGGAAGAGTCCGACTTCGTGCACACCGGTCCCTTCGCCCAATGGCTGTGGAAGCGGCTGGGCATGACGTATCCCAGCGCCCTGGGCTGGGCGGTTGAGATCGAGCGGGCCGCGCAAGCAACCAACGTGCCTGCGATGGACCTGTTCTTCGACCTGTTGGACGAGTTCCAAGCTGTGCACCACGGCGCCCAGCCTTCAGCAGAGCAAGCGCACCAAGCGTCTCCTGAGGCTGAGTAACCTCACGCCACCGAGTGAGTTACAACCTTCTCTACTGGTTCAAGCCCCGGCTGCGCTCCGCTCCGCCGGGCGCGCTCCCGGCTCCGCCGCGGGCGCCGCTCCTGCCTCCGGCCCGCTCCGCCCGCGCTGCGCCGACGCGCACCCTGGTGAGGATTGGCCGGCGGCATGAGGTCAGAACACGTCGTGGCTGGGGCGGTCGGCTCCACGACTTTAGCCAGCCACCATGGGGCGAGCCTCGAAGATCATGGCCCCAACGTCGTGCTTTACCGGGCAGGTCCACAGACTGCCCGACGCGCCGGAAGCTTACGGGGCCATGATCACTCGCGCCAAAGCAGCTCCCGGCCAAAGTCGCTACGCCAACCGCATGCTTATGCGCAGGCTCTGGATCATCCGCACAACCGACAATCACTTGCGACCACTCCTCAGCGCCCGATGACCGTCCCGAATGGCATACCCCGGATGCTGTGCACAGGATGGAGAGGTACGCGCGACCTCTAGCTCTGGCGTCCGGAGTGCCTAAGGGGATGGTTTGTATGTCGTACCCGAAGCAGGTGTACTACGGCGATAGAGGCGAGATCAACGCGCACTTCCTGCCGGCCGACACTGCGACGAATGTCGGCGAACCCGGAGACGACATGCGCATCCGCTACCTTGCGACGAGCGACATCACGCACGGTGAGTTCGGCCTCTATCGGGTCATGCTGGGGGCGAAGGCGGATGGCCCAAAGACGCACTTCCACCGGACCATCTCGGAGTCCTTCTTCATCCTCAGTGGAACCGTCCGTCTCTTCAACGGCGAGAAGTGGATCGACGCGCGAGAGGGCGACTTCCTGCTCGTTCCGCAGGGAGGGCTGCACGCCTTCCGTAACGACTCCGACAGTCTGGCCGAGATGCTGCTCCTCTTCACGCCGGGCGCACCGCGTGAGGAGTTCTTCGAGACAGCGTCGGAGATGGGCGACGCCACGGAGGCGGAGCGCGCCAAGTTCTTCGACAGGCACGATCAGTACTTCGTCGACTGACCGGTCCCGCAGCGGTGGCGCGACAGTACCCGTCCTGCCCACAGTTCGCATCGAGGAGACCGTCGTGCCCCGTGCGTGCCCGATCGAGCGGAAAACCACGGGGAACACCGGTCAGTCACGGTAGCCGGACACGAGAGCGGCCCCCGACCAACTAACCAGCTCGGGGGCCGTTCTCACTGCTCTGCGAGCGGAGGTGGTGGGATTTGAACCCACGGTGACATCGCTGCCACGACGGTTTTCAAGACCGCTTACGGCCTGATTCGGTCGGAATCATTGGACGGCGTAGGCCTGGTTGGAGTAGGTCTGCACGCTGTTGCCCACCGCGTCCGTGGCCTTCGCGCTCAGCGAGACCTTGCCTTTGGCAGGGTTCGGGACGTTGGTCGACCAGGTCGAACCGCTGTGGGTGACGTGCAGGCCGTGCCAGGTCTTGCCATTGTCGGTGGAGTACCAGGCCTGCACGGTCTTCGCGGTATCGGACTTGTACGCCACGCCGTGGTGCGGGTCGGAGCGGTCCATGAACAAGCCGACCGGGGTGGTGCTGTTCGGCTTTGCGATGCCGTACGCGTCGAGGCCGCCGATCAGGAAGCGGCTGAGCACGCCTGGGGCGACCTGCGATGTCCGCGGGTCGGCGTGGAAGCGGAATACCGCGCGGGTGGAGGGCGAGAGCATGCCCGCGGGGTAGGTGATACCGGGCCGATAGCGAATCGCATACGCGTCCAGCGTGTACCAGCCGGCCCCACTCGCTTCCGATATGAACTCGGTCGGGCTGTTGCCTCTGTAGTTCCCGATCACGGTTTTCGTGGAGAGCTGCTTGCCGTCCCGGCTGAGTGTCACCCGTGTCTTGGAGCCGAACTCAAAACCGGTGGTGTATGGGTCCTGGAACATGTGGTTCACGCTGAGGCGGATCTCGCCGTACGTCATGTATGGGAGGAACCTCGCCGGCCCCCATCCCGCCCGATAGAAAGTCTGACTGTACGACGTACCGGCGGCCAGGTTACGAACACTGTTGAAGGTGCCGCCCCCGCCCAGTTCGCCGTACTCGTCGGAGCTCACGTCCCACTTGCCCGCCCCGAGGTGGAGGGCGAACGGATACGGCGCGCCCCCACCGAGGTTGGTGTAGGCGTTCACCCGCAGCCGGCTCTGGCAGGGCGAGCCCTGCGGTGCGAGATACAGTTCCTGGCTGCTGTTCCCGTTCGGGCCCACGTTGGACTGGACATGCTCGGTGGCCAGGTTCTTCGCGTAGTGGACGCCGCCCGGGTTCGCCGGAACACCGACCGTGGCCCCGCTGACGGCGTAGGCCTCCCGCATCGCGCCCCATTCCCATCGGGACAGATAGGCAAAGCGCAGCAGCGACGACGCATTGGGGATGGCGTAGACGTGGCCCGCAGGCCCACCCGCTGTGAGGTCGGTGGACGCGCTGGCTGGGGCACCGTCCACACAAATCGCTGCATCGATGTCCTGCGGCCCGAGGCCGGGCGCGTCGAGCGACACCTGCACCGGCCGGCCCTTCCGGGCGTCGATGGTGACGGAAGTGGCGCCGGAGACCGTCACCACCGCTGCGCCAAACGTCTGGTTATCAGAATCAGACTCGCGAATGAGGGAGACAACCGCGTACTGACCCGCAGGCAACGCGATCGGGCTGCCGTTCGCCCCGAACCGGCCCACCGACCTACGGGTTCGGACATCCACGATCTGAAGAAGCGAGTCAGACGCCACCGAGCCGTTGCGGCCGATCGTGGTGACCTTGAGCGAAGGACTGGCCGCGGCGGCGGAGCCGCCGGTGGTCGTGACGAGCAGCGACGCAAGAACGGCACCGGCCGCCAGCGCCACGCGCACGGGTGATCGCATGAACTTCCCCCCAGGGAATCCGGCCAGCATCCACGAGGCGGCCGGCACGCTGATCGTGAGCGTAGCAACGCGTCCAAGCCCTGCTCCGGCCGGTACTGGTGGCACAGCACCTAGCACGACAGCCTGCGAAATCGCCGACGGAGCTCGGTTCGGCCGGGTCGCTCGGTGGTCTACCCCCAAGGCGCTCCCCTCCCGCTGCGCCCGAACGCGGACATCCTCACCTCAAGTGGTCATCGGTGGACGTGTCAGCCCCAGCAGTCGGGAGACGCATCGGTCGGGCGGCGATCGCGGACGCCTGGACTGACTCGTGACAGGCACGCTGTACAGCAGCGCGGTACCGCAACCCCAGCAACCAACCCCGTCCGCTAGCGCCCCTCATCAACCTCCAAGCGGCCGGTATGGCCACTGCTGACCGATCCGGCTCTAGCTACGGATCAGAAGTGCCCGTGCCACAGCGGTGCCCGATAGAGCGGGAGGCCGCGGCCAGCCCACGGCTCAAGGACTGCCGGTGCTGGGCCGTCGCCCTGACGGCGGTGGCCGCGCGAGCGGAGCGAGCTGCCAAGGAACACGCGGCCGTAGGCCGCTCCTTCTTGCTGGTTTGGCGGAGGTCCGATCGTGCCCGCAGCACGAGGACTTCCTTCGGGCCCGGCCCGGCTCGAACGGGCTGCCACCCTCACCAACTGCGGGCAGGACGCACCCTTACCGGGTAGATGCGCCTTGGGCGGGTCGCGGGAAACTCTAGGGCCCAGACGATGACGGGTCACGCGGTTTAGAAGACCGACAGTTCTCGGACCCCTCCCGGCGCAGCATCAACGACCGCGCCCTCCGCGCGCCGCGGAGGCGTCGGCGTGACGGCAGGTGCGAGGCGGTGTGACGGGCCCCATTCGGGCGCGTCACACCTGCGCCTGCCTAGGGGTTTGGGTGTGATGCGGCCGTCACACCGTTACGCCTTCAGGGGCCGTTGCGGTACTCACCGTGTGGTTCCGGCCGGGCCGTCTGTGGGCCGTCCGAGGTCGACCAACGCCGACAAGCGATGACAGTTGCCGACAGCTCTCCCCCAGCTCAGACAGGGTGGTTTATGTGTCGGCGCAGGTTCCCATCAGCGAGGGTGAGTTGAGGAACATCAGCCGATAGCGAGCCGGGCGGATGGCGAGTCGACGCGGAAGCGCTGACCACGGCGATACGAGCTCAATGGACAGCCGTCGAGATTGACTCGACGCACCGAAGCGAAGCGCGGAGCCTCTGTTGGTCCTTCGAAACGGAGAACGGCCCAGGCGAGGCATACCTACACGAGGACGGTGCCTGCCTGTACCTGGACGTCTGGCAGGCCGACGCTGCATGGTTGGCGATCGTCTTCCGCAGACTCGCTCCCGCGGACCTTGCCGTGGTGTTCTGCGACGAGGGCTATAACTTCGACGTTCATCTCCGGCCGGAGGCCACCGACGCCGAACTGACCGACTTGATGACACATGCCTGATCCAGGCGCGGAGTCTACGTGCACCACAAGCGCACCAGATGGAGCGGGGAACAGCGGGGAATCACGGTGAAAGCAAGCGAGCACGAATAGGCCGCCTCGAAGCCGTCCGCCCAGGTCAACCTCCAAGTCGGCCTCCGATGCTCGCAGCTTCCCAAGCTGAGAGTGCGAGTTCGATTCTCGTCACCCGCTCCATGGATAAGGCCCAGGTCATCGACCCGGGCCTTTTTGCTTTCCGCCAGCATCAGTCGCCGCGTGCCAGAACGATTGTCGGGGGCCTTCTCGACGGCTGTGGCCCGAGCTCTCCGAACTGTTGCCACAGTCGGTGTTCCCGCCTCCGACTTGGTGTCGCCCTGGACCCGTCGCCCGTTCATCCGCTCCGGCTCGGCGAGACGAACACGGACCCGAAGGGTGTCGAGGCCGACGTCCCGGCGACGCAGGCCCGCCAGTTCCTCCGGCCGCATCGGACCGTAGGCGCCGAGATGGACCATGAGCCGCCACCGCATCCCCACCGCTTCTGCGAGGGCATCGACCTGGGCGACGGTGGCGATCCGGCGCTCGGCACCTTTCTCCTTGCCACCGCCCTTGATCCGACAAGGGTTGCGCTGAACCAGTTCGTCATCGACGGCCGTCTCCATGATCCCTCTGAGGAGGCGGTACGCCTTTGCTGTGATCGTCTTGGCCCCGGTCACCCGCAACCGCTCGGCCCGCCATTCGCGGACACGAGGTGCGGTGATCTCGTCCAGGTCAATGTCGGCGAGGGCGATCAAATGCTTGTCGAGGAGGTAGCGGTAGAGATCCTGCGTCAGGGGCGCCAACTCCCGTTCCTCCACCCATTTATCGGTGTAGGCCCTCCACTCGGATGATCCGTCAGATCGCCAAGTGCTGGAGTAGGGACACCAGCACCCGAACGGGCGACCCGGTCCCGCCTGTCGCCGCACCTCAGGTTTCGCTCAACCGTGCGAACGGCGGTGGGAGTCGGCGCTAGGGTCTCTCCTCGGCGGCTGTAGAGGCCGTTGTCGACCAAAGAAAAGCGAGGGGAACGCGTGCGCGGAATTTCGCGAATCATGTCGACAGGCTGTGTCGCAGCGGCACTGGCCATCATCAGCTCCACACCTGCCTCCGCCGCTGTGCCCATGAGTTGCCCGATGACCACGGGCTACGATTTTTCCGGCAGTCAAAATTACTACCGGGACCTGGAACCCCGTTCCGGCGGCGACAGCGGTACGACAATCAGCATCACTTTCCACAAGGGAAAGACGACGACGTCCACCGTGGGCGGAGCGATCTCGGGCGAAGCGAACACGGTCTTCGACAAGGCGTCGGCGTCGTTCGACTACCACTTCGCATGGTAGTAGACGAACAACTCGACCTAGACGTGGTCGTAGAAGGTGCCGAACAACAAGCAGCACGGTTACCTGCACGCGGGTGTGAAGGTCAAGTACACGAAGTGGAACTACAACCAGACGCAGCCCAACTGCACTACCAAGGTGCTGCGCAGTGGATCAACGCGGCTGGTCTACCAGGGTCGCGAAACCTGGCACGGAAAGAGCTGATGCGCAGAAGACATCTGGCCGTACTGCCAGTCATCGTCATCCTGGCCGCCGGGTGTGGGGGAGGGGGAGGGGGAGATCGGGCTTCTGTGAGCAGCCCGTCGAAATCAGTGCTGGTGTCTGATCCGGACCATCCTGACAGCGGAAAGGAGACGCCGGGCCATCTCGGACCCGGGACGGTCAAACTTCCTGTTTCTGCTGACCGGATCGCCGAACTAGGCGTCCGCTACGACTGTCTCGGACCTGGCGGCCTCACTGTCACCAGCGGAACCGGCCTCAGCGCCGAGGCCGGTGGCTGCGACGACAGCGCCACGTTCGGCGCCCGCATCAAGGCGAAGGATCTGCACGGCAGAAAATTCGCGGACACGGTCACCGTCACGGTCGACAAGCGTACGAGGTGGCGGATGTCCGTGGACATCACCACCGAGGACGGTGTGAAGCAGACCGTCCACGGCTGATCGCGTGACGAGATCCCCGCTGATGCTGATCTCTGACTACGGGCTGACGCGGGGGCGACAAGTTCCAGACCGGTTCCGGCCAGGAAGCCGATGAGGAGTTCGGGGTGGCGCTGGGCGCAGCGCAGGGTGCTCTACGTGGCCCAGTACTCCAGTCCTACTTCGTGATCTGACGGTTCAACGGGGTGGTGGGTTCAGTCCAGGTCGGTGAGGCGTCGCTTGCAGTGAGAAGCCGCATCTCAACCGATCTTGAAACCTGCAGGTCGAACGGAGTTCCTGGTCGGGTGATCTTCCGGCCGTACGCGCATCAAGGCAGGGCCTCCTGATAGCTCGGGGGTGCGACCTCATTCCGAGCATTCCGGGAGGCCCTGTTGCAGGGCGGTTGCAATGCGGCGAGGTCAGAACTGCTCGCCGGACGTGACTCTCAGTCGGTAAGGCCCTGCTTGTGCAGGGCGGCACGCGCCCGAAAGCGGATGCGGCCGCAACGATCACGATCTTCATCCGAGGTCTCCGGACCGCAGCAACAATGCTCTGCCAGCCGACGGAGGTCATCGGGAGCGAGCCAGAGGGCGACCCGCCCCCTCTCGTGCTCTCGCTGCGGGTCAGTGGGAACAACAGCAGTCATGGCAACAGAGGTTATCCGTGCCCCTATCGTGCCCGTTCGCTCGAGGAGCCAAGGGGAACACCGGGCGCCAGCGGTGCAAGGACATGGCAACGGCTCCCGACCGAGTTCCTTGGTCAGGAGCCGTTCACCTGCGGTGGGTGTGGGATGTGAACCCACGGTGACATCGGTACCACGACGGTTTTCAAGACCGCTCGCGACTTGTCGGGGGCGGAGGAATCGTCGAACGCCCGAGCGGGGACCGGATCGCGAAATCGGCTCTTGTCCATCCGATCAGGTGGGCCAAGTCCTGGCTGGGTACGACGCTCTTGGCCTGAGGCCCATTCTTGCCCTGGGTGACCTCCATCGTCACCTTCTGGCCTTCCTTCAGCGACTTGAAGCCTGTGGCCATGATTGACGAGTGGTGCACGAAGACGTCCGGCCCCCGTCCCGACCAAATGGGCGACTGGGGGAGCTTCATGGCTTCCGGGCCTGGTCGTCCAGGTCAACGGGTCAACGGGTCAACGGGTGACCATGACCGCATCCAGGTGCACGGTGGAGCGCCCGGCCGAGCTACCGGCCAGCACCTTCAACTGCACCTTGTGGCCGGTGATCTTCGTACCGAGCGTGTACGTGAACACCACCTTCCGGTAGCCCGTCGTCGGAGCGTAGGTGTCCACCGTTCCCACGGTGACTCCGTCGACGAACACGGCGAAGCGGCCGCCATTCGACTTGCGGGTCGCCACGATCCGGATCTTCGTACCGTCGCCGGTGAGGGACACCGTGGCGCCCTTCGTGGCGGACACCCGCTCGGTCTTCGCCCAGGCCGACGTCACCGACGCCGATGTCCAGGTCCCCTTGTAGGTCAGCAGCGAGGACCGGTCGTCGATCGGCACGCCCGTCGTGGCCGCCGCGCTCCACGCCCCGGTCTGACCGGCGTCGTCATGGGCACGCACGTAGAAGCGGTACGTCAGACCGGACTTCGGCGTCACCGGGCTCCCGGATGTGCCGAACGCCGCAGACGTGGCCGTGGTGCGGTTGTGCCACGTCTGGAGCGAACCGAGCGTCCAGACGCCCGTGCTGCCGCGGGTGGCGACCCGCCAGCCGACGTCGTACGACGTCACGCCCACCGTTCTCGCCGCCCAACCGACCGGGATCACCGCGCCCGTCGAGCCGTCACTGGCGAGAGTGGGTGTGGTGGCGGACGCGGCAGGAACGCTCCTGCGCAGGGTGACCGTACCGCTGAGGCCGGCCGCGGGTTCGTCCGTCACCGTGTCCTTCGCGGTGAGTGTCCAGGTGTAAGCGCCCTCGGTGACCGCCGTACCCGCGGTGTTCTTGCCGTTCCAGACCGGAGAGACGTTCCCGCCCGGGGCCGTTCCGGTCAGGGTGCGCACCGAGGTGCTGCCGGACTTGAGGGTCAGCGTCCAGGTCACCGGCCGGTTGTACGTCCAAATGGGCGCCCAGGTGTCGGACGAGCCGTCACCGTTCGGACTGAACCCTGCCGGGACGGGGACGGAACCGGAGGAGCGGGACGGCGCGCCCGCCCACACCATGTGGGTGACGCCGTCATCGTCCATCCAGGCGGCCCACGGCGCCTCACGGTCCACAGCCCACCGCTCGGCGGCACCGGTGTTCGCCCTCGACGGCAGCGTGAACAGCGGCTGCGCGGTGGCGCCGGCCACACCCAGCGCCTGGGCGTTCACGGTGATGCCCGGTCCGGCGTTCCCCGTGAAGGTGTACAGCGTGTCCGTACCGAGGACCGGGGCCGTCACGGAGGAGTCCACCGACGTACGGGTGGTGGTCGCGCCCGTCTTGATCAGCAGGCCCTGGTGGGAGCCGACCCCGCACGTCGTCAGCAGGATCCACGATCCGCGGACCTGAAGACCTCCGGGCAGACAGTCCACCGTGGTGACGGTGGACGTGGTGCCGGTCGCCAGGTCGGTCCGCCGAATGGCCCAGCCGGACGTGCCGCTCTTCACCGAGGTGTAGAAGGCGCCTCCGTACAGGACCGAGCCGTCGGGCACGCGCTCGCTCTTGCCGGTCGCCACGGTGTAGAGCAGCAGGGTGTTGTTGTAGACGGTCGCCCTGTCCGACAACAGGAAGTGGTCACCGTCGAAGTCCCTGACCTGAGCGGTCGAGAGGTCGCCCAGGTCCAGGGGCACGCCGGTCGGCTTCCCGTTGTCGTAGACCTGGTAAGCGCCGCCCTGCTCGACCAGCACCCGGTGCCCGGCGGCGGCAAGCGTCTGATGCACGGTGCCGGTCGAATAGGCCAGAACACGGGACGGCGTGGCCGCCGAGGCTCCGGACGGGCCGACCGTGAGGCCGGAGGAGAGCAGCACACCGGTGCCGCGGGAGGAGTCGTCCGCGGTGTAGAGGGTGCCGCCGGACAAGGCCAGGGCATCCAGGCGCGCCGGGCCGGCGGGGATCGTCGCAGCGTCGCCGTCGGCCTTGGACACCCGGCCGTCGATGACGGTCTGAATGGCGGCGTCCTTGTCCGGCCGGTACAGAGACGCCCGCATCCGGCCGTCGTCGCCCACCGATATGTCACGGAACGTGCCGTCGAGGTCGGCGGCGGCGGTGGAGCCGTCCCGGGACATCGCGTACAGCTCGTTGCCGTTGGCGCTCCACTCGTACCAGGCCAGGGTGTCGTCGCTGATCCAGCGGGCCTTGTCGGTGGGCAGGGTGACGGTCGCCGGTCCGTCGGCGGGCGCGGATCGCCGCCACTCGGTCAGGGTCGCGCCGTCGATGACGCCGAAGTGGGAGGGGGTGAACTCCAGCCCCTGCGGCAGTTGGTCGGTGTCCGGCTCGGCGACGGTGACCGTCGTGCCGGTGGCGAAGTCGACATAGTCGATCTGGTGACTCCAGCCGGGTGCGGTCCGCCGCAGAACCAGCGCGCCATCGGCGTCCGACGCCAGCACCTGGTACTGCTCGTCGTCGGACAACAGGGTGCGGTCGCCGCCGGAGGTGCGCAGCACCAGCCGCACCCGGTACTCCGAGTCGCCGTCTTCGTAGGCCTGTTGGACGAGGATGCCGTCGCCGGCCTGAGCCCGGTAATGCTCGTCGAGTGAGTTGCCGGTTCTGTCGTAGGCGACGGCGAGCGTTTCTCGGGCGCCCGTGTCGAGGTGGCGCAGGGTCACGTGGTCAACGAGGTCGCCGTTGGGGTTGGCCGAGGTGGCGGTCGCCACCACCGAGCCCTGCACGGACACCACATCGGGGTTGGCGTAGTCGCCGGTGTCGGCCAGTGGCCCGAGGTCCTGTGGGGTGCCGTTCGCCACGGACAACCAGCCGTGCGGCAGCCTGTCGGCGGACGTGCTCTGCTGCCAGACGACCGCCTGACCGGACCCCGACACCTGGTCGGCCGACGGTACGGACGTGGTCCGCGCCGGCAGCGAGGCCGTCACTCCGGAGGTGGCCGCGGCGGCGGGGAGCAGCGCGACCGATCCGGTGAGAACCAGCACGCCGGCAACGGCCGCGGACAGGGCGACGTGACGCGTATGTGAGGACATGGGGCCGCTTTCTCCCGAACGTAAGGGCGGGATCATTGCACACAGGCCAATGACACATACGCCCAGGTAGGAGTTGGCGGCATCGTCGCGCCGATGCCCGCGTGAGGTGAAGTTCGTATCCCATGCCAGGGATCATTCACGCCAGAAGTGGTGCGCGGCCGGCGCTGGCAGGTCACTTCGTGGCCATCGGCAAAGCCCGACCGTCGGTTGGGTCCCGGACGAATCTCCGGGCCGCCCCCAGACAGGCCGGGGATGAAGCCATCCCTTCAGAGCTGGAACCCCCGGAAGCCGACCGCGCGCTTGAGACCATAGGCGCGGCCACTGACAACGGACCGGCCGGCGATCGACCGTTGGCCGTGGCCGGTCGGCCCGCACCACAACCGCACCAGTTCGAGCGGGGAATGGCAGTGGCTCACGGGGAACCACCTCAGGGTCCGGGTGTCCGCACAGGTCGGAGCCATGGAGCCCGCGCGGGCGCCGTCACTCCTGGGGCTGCCCGCCGCTGATGGAAACTCAGGTGGCTTCGGTACGCCGTCTGGATAGAGTTGCGCCGTGAGCGAGCTGAAGCTGCTGGATGCCGGACATGCCCCGGCGGTCCTGGCCTTCGAGGTGGCGAACCGTGCCTACTTCGCTGCCTCGGTATCCGACCGGGGCGACGAGTTCTACGACCGGTTCGCCGACCGGCACAGCGCCTTGCTGGCTGAGCAGGAGGCCGGCGTCTGCGCCTTCTACGTGCTGGTCGCCGAGGACGGCTCGGTTCTGGGCCGGTTCAACCTGTACGACTTCGAGGACGGCGCTGCCCGTCTTGGCTACCGGGTCGCGCAGCACGTCGCCGGCCACGGCGTGGCGACCGCGACCGTCCGGGAGTTGTGCCGGCTGGCGGCGGCGCGGCACGGGCTGCGCACACTGCGGGCGGCCGCCGCCCACGCCAATGCCGCGTCCCAGAAGGTGCTGGCCAAGGCTGGGTTCGTCCCGGTCGGACCGGCCGACCCGGCTGCCCTCGGCGGTGAGTCGGGCACCTGGTATCAGTGCGACCTGGCACTCCAGCCGTAGATCGAGATTCTGCCGGTGGACCGGCCGCGGGACGACTGCGGCCACCGTGGGTCATGGGCGTGTGAGGATTGAAGATCATGGGGTGGCCGCAGGTCACAGCGTAGATCCTGCTCGCTGACAAGAGGCGTTCGAGGGCCTGGCGGGACGGATTGCGGGCCGGTACGAGCGGGTCGGACCTCGTCGGATCCATGCCGGAGGCCGGTCCACGAGATGCCGCGGCGAAGTACGGCAGACCGTGCCCGGACGTCAGTGGCCCGAGGGCCGCCCGCCCCGTCGTTTCGCGGAGGCGATCACGGAGACGACGGCGGTCGCGACGAGACTTCCCGTCATCACCAACCCCACGCCGACCATGAAGAGGCCGCTGGAGTCGTCCGACCAGTCCTCATAGGCGGCGACGGTGAGGCCGGCCGTGGTGCCGAGCACAGCGCCCGCGACGTAGCGCCGGGATGCCGCCCAGTACACCGGTGCCGGCAGAGTCAGCACCAGTCCGATCACCTGCCACGCCGCGTACGGACCGGTCGTCGTGCCGTCAGGTTGGACGTCACGATGCTGGTCCCAGCCCAGCCAGGCAGCCCACGCCGCCAGCGACACTCCGGCCAGCAGGAGGATCGACACCAGTTGGGGAACAGTTTTCCGTGGTCGTTGAGACATGGCCCAAGCGTTCCCGCTCACTCCATCGCCGGCCAGAGCGCACGTACTCAGCTCCGCCCGAGTACATCGGCCGTGGACGGTTCGAACATCGCAAGAGGGCCGGCGGTCCCGTCAGCCGCCCCCGCGGTCCTCCATTCCACGGATGAGCCCTCGCACGGCTCGTGCTCAGGGGCTCAGGGACGCCGGTGCGTGACAGGCGCGGCTCCGTTTCCGGGGCGGCAAGCCCTACTCTGATCCCCGTGAGGCAGGCAGGCGCTGGAAAGGGTGATCGGCGATGACGCCCCTGAGCACCGGGGACCCGGAGTCCATAGGCGGGTACACCCTTCTCGGTCGGCTCGGGGCGGGCGGCATGGGAGTCGTCTATCTGGGAGTCTCCGCCTCGGGACGGCAGGTCGCGGTCAAGGTCGTGCGCGGGCCGTACGCCCAGGAGGAGGAGTTCCGGACGCGCTTCCGGCAGGAGATCGAGGCGGCGCGCAGAGTGAGCGGCGCCTTCACCGCTCCTGTCGTGGACGCCGACCCGGACGCCGACCAGCCGTGGATGGCGACGCTCTACGTGCCGGGGATCAGCCTTGCCGAAGTCGTGCAGAGGGACGGCCCGCTGAGCCAACGGGAACTGCGCGCGCTGGGGCTGGGGCTCACCGAGGCGCTGCGCGACATCCAGCGGGCGGGCCTGGTGCACCGGGACCTCAAACCGGGCAACGTCCTGATGACGGAGGACGGGCCGCGCGTCATCGACTTCGGCATATCGCGGGCCTCCGACCACCAGAGCCTCACCACGACCGGGCGGATGATCGGCACTCCGCCCTTCATGTCACCGGAACAACTGGCCGCTCCGCGGGACGTCACCCCGGCCTCGGACGTGTTCTCACTGGGGTCGCTGCTGGTGTTCGCGGCCGTCGGCACGGGACCGTTCGACGCCGACAGCCCTTACATAACGGGCTATCAGGTGGTGTTCGGGACCCCGGACCTCGGCGGCGTGCCGGAAGCGCTTCTGGGCATTGTCGAGCGTTGCCTGGACAAGGACCCGGCCGCACGGCCGGAACTGACGGACATCCACCGCATGCTCCAGGCGCTGCCGGAATCCGACGCCACCGGGTCCCCGAAGACCGGGCAGTCCGCGAGACCCCGGCGCCGCCCCGTTTCCCGGAGCGCGGCCACCACCTCCACGGGCGCCGCGACCGGCACCGGCACCGGCACCGGCACCGGCACCGGCAGGAAACGCCGAGCCCGGACGCTGCTCACCGCCCTCGGTGCGGTGCTGGCCGTCACGGGGCTGGGTATCGGGGTGGGTGCCTTCGTATCCGATGCGGACACCGCCACCGCCACCACCTCGGCCACCGCCTCGGCCACCGCCCGGGCCGCGTCACTGCCCGGCGGCTGGCGGCCGTGGCGGACGAAGCTGCGGTACGACGTGAAGGGCGTCCCTCTCGACTACGACAGTCCTGGATGCGTGGCGGAGGGAAGCGCCCTGTTCTGCGGCGGTACGGGTTTCACGGCCGCCAGGATCGACGCGGCCTCCGGCCGCACCCTGTGGCGGACCGGCACCCGCCCTCAGGGGGCGCGGCCGGCCGGCGTTCGCGACGGGCTGGTCTACATGTACGAGGAACCGGACGACGAGACCAGGCGCGTGGTGGCCCTCGACGCCGGTACCGGGCACCGGCGGTGGCAACGCGGCATCAGTCCGTCCGAGGATGCGGTCCTGTACGACGGCGGACTGCTGACCCTGTCCCCCGACTCCTCGTCCTTCGTGGCGTACGGGGCTTCCGGCAAGGAACTGTGGCAGGCGCCCTCGCTGGACGAGTACTGCACCCCGTCGGCGCTGGGAGGCGTCCCCTACGCCCTGTGCTCGGCGGGCACCGAGCCCGGCCGGACCCCGGTCGAGCTGATGAAGCTCGGACCCGGCAGCCTGACCGAGACGGCCACCCTGCCCAGGAAGGCGCAAGCGCTCGGCGCTGTCGGCGGGCAGCCCCTGTTCCTCGCCCCCCAGACCGCGAAGGACGTGTACGAAGCCGGGTACGAACGTCCGTACAACGCGCTGCTGCGGGTGGCCCCGGAAACCGGGCGGGTCAGACGGATACCGCTGGACCGTCCGCTGACCGGCGCGGCCACCCTTGTGGACGGCGTCGTCTACTTCGTCCGGTCCGACGGTTCGGTCACCGCGGTGTCGGCGGACAGCGGCGAACAGCTCTGGCAGAAGAA
The DNA here is from genome assembly GCF_040608315.1 of Streptomyces sp. NPDC005195. NCBI lineage: Bacteria > Bacillati > Actinomycetota > Actinomycetes > Kitasatosporales > Streptomycetaceae > Streptomyces > Streptomyces sp. NPDC005195. Next base: position 154,013 of record NZ_JBEXHZ010000004.1, on the reverse strand, counting down.
GACGGACATGGAGAGTCTGTCCGCGCCCGCGGTGTCGGCGACGTACAAGCGGGTCTATTTCTCCAACCGCTTCGGCCGTCTGCTGGCACTGGACAGCCGCACCGGAGCGGAGGTCTGGCGCACCTCCGCACTGGACGACCCCGGGGACAAGGTGCAGAGCTACCCGCCGCGAGTGCTGCTCGTCAAGGACGCGATCGTGGCGACGGCCGGCGACACGGCCTTCTCCCGGAGCCCTGACGGGTCCACCTGACGAGTCCACCTGACGGGAGTGTCCCGCCCTGACCACGGCGTCCGCGAGTTCGCCGAGGCCGGGGCGTGAGTTCGCCACCTGCTGCCGGCGTGCGTCCTTCCGGACCCGGCCGCCGCGCGGGTGACACCCGGGTGCGGGTGCCGTGGCTCGGTCAGTTCCCCTCCACGCCGAACCATTCGCTGCCGCCGACCGGGTACTCGTAGACGGGACGGCCCTGACTGCCACTGGTACGGAACGGTCTGCCGTGGTCGTCGACGCGTACCGTCCCCTGCCGGCCGCCGCTGGACCACTGCAGCTCCACGTACCAGTGCACGTCGTGGGTACGGGCGTGGGCGGTGATGTACAGCACCTCGGGGTCGGACCGGCTGACCTTGTAGGGGACACCGCGCTGGCCGGCCTTCGGCACGAGGGCGGGGTGACCGGCGTCGAGGTCCGTGTCGAACGACCTCGTCTCCACGCCTCCGCCGCAACCCGACGACCCCAGGTACGCGTTCCAGGCCGGGGGCGGGCCGGAGTCGGCCACCCGGACGTGCAGGGACTCGATGACGACGGTTTCGTCCCCGGTGCCCTGAACGGTCAGCGCCACCCGCTGCCCGTCGGCGGCGATGGCGCCGTGCGCCTTCACCCAGCCCGGCACGTCCTGCCCCATCACCGGCGGCGAGACTTCGCCGGGAGGCCGGTCGATCAGGTACTTACCCTCGCACTGCGGGTCGTCCCAGGCATAGGTGCGGGTGGCCACCGTGAGCGGGACCCGGACGCTGTCGTGGGCGCGGCCCGGGTCCGTGCCACGTGCCGACGGCCGGGCGTCGGACGCCCCGGAGGCCGGGGCCGTGGCAGGGGCCGGAGGGCGGCTCGCACGCGCGGCAGGGGAGGCGGGCGGCGAGGCGTGCGTCGTCGCGGACGCGGAGGGCAGTCGTCCGGCGGAGGTCACGGTGCCGGCCGGCCCGCCCTTGTCCCGCGGGTCCGTCCCCAGGCCCCACGGGCCGAAAGTGAGCGCGACGGACGCCGCGACGACGACCGCGGTGCTCGCCGCGACAAGGGGCCACCGTCCGCGCGCGGTCCGGACGAGGGTCGGCGTGCGCCGGACCAGGACGGCCGTCTCCGGCGACGGTTCGACGCCGGACGTCCACCCGTCCCCGGGCTCGCTCATGGATGCGGGCGAGCCGGCGGACGCGGTGGGCGGTACGGGGGCGGGTGCGGCCGGCGGTCCCTCTACGGATGCGGCCGGCGGTCCGAGTACGGATGCGGGCGGCGATGTGAGGGCCGGTGCGGGTGGGGTGTCCGACGTGGCATCCGGCCGGGGTCGCTCGGTGCGTTCCCGCGTGGGGCGTTGCCGCGGCGCCGACTCCGGCGCAGACGCTCCGGCCCGGTCCGCGGGGTCCGGTCCCGGGTCGGCTGCCCTGCCGGGTCCGTTCTCGTGCCGCGTCGGCCAGGGCCCAGCGCCGGTGCAGCTCGATCAGTTCTTCCGGAGTCGCCCTGCACACCCGGCCGAAGCGGGCGAGGGCCGCGTTGTCGACCGGCACCCCCTCCCCCTTGCAGTACCGGTGCAGCGTCGAGGTGCTCATGTGCGCCCGCTTCGCCAGAGCCTCGTAACTCAGCCCGGACCGCTGCTTCAACTCGCGCAGCAGCGCCGCGAAATCAGCGATCTCCTCAGCCGCCCCCACCCGTCCCCCATCCCGTCAGGCCTCCCAGGAAGGTCATGTCTTCCCAGGTCACAGCAGTTCGCGCATCCCAGCGTCCCAAAAACCCCGACGGAACGGCGGATGGAACGCTGCATGGCACAGGCTTGGGCCATCCAAGCACGGCACCTCGCCGGACTCGGCGATCGGTCCCGCTCAACTCCACTTGCGTGGCCCGCACTTCCAGCGCGCCCCACACCTCACGCGGTACGACCAGGGCAGGACCGGCCTCCACCGCCCACAACCGGAAGATCATCTTCCTGGTGTTCAGAGAAAGCAGTCCCTTCATGCGTGTCACCACTCGTTCCGTCTCCCGAGCCGCCGCCTCGTCGATGGTCGTCGCCTCCCTCGCGCTCGTCGGCCTCCAGGCCGCCGGGCAGACCGCCTCGGCCGCCACCGCCAAGGCGTCCCCGGTGGTGACCTGCACCACCGCGAACACCGCCCTGACCGTCACCGAGGTGTCCCGCCCGATCAACCACCTGCTGCTCAAGGCGACCAACACCGGCACCAAGCCCTGCTACGCCTACAGCGCCCCCTTCCTGAGGGCCGGCGCCGACGCCCAGGCACCGCTGGCGTGGGCCGAGGAGACCACGCCGCAGGCCGTGGTGACGCTCAAGCCCGGCCAGTCCGCGTACGCGGGCATCACGACGTACTCCCCCGACGGCGAAGGGGGCAGTGCCACGAAGACCCTGGGCGTGTTCTTCAGCGACAAGAAGGGCGGAGCGATCAACAAGGAGAAGACCCTGAAGCTGCCGCACGGCGGTGTCTTCTTCAACAGCGCCGCCGTCGTCACCTACTGGCAGGACAACCCGGCGGACGCGCTCGCCTGGTAGCCGTCACGGCATCACGGCGCCCCGGCATCACGGCGTCACGCACGCGCCGTCCCCCGCACCGATGAGTCCCCCAGGTCCGCGCCCTGGGGGACTTCCGCCGTCCTGGTCCGGCCCGGTTGTCCGTGAATTCCCCCGGGATTGTCCGTGATCGGTAACGGACGCATCCCGTGACCGGAATCCGTCGTCCTGCCAAGTGGTCGCGACGCGACCGGGGATCGACGGGGCACTGGGCGAGAGCGGGGCGGACATGGCGCGGCACGGCGGAACGCGGGGCTGGTACGGCAAGGTGGTCGGGGCGGCACTCGGGGTGACGGTGTTCGCCGTAGGTGCCTCGATGTGGACCGCGCAGGCCGGCGCCGTGGGCAGCCCCTCGTCGAAGGCGACCGCGCCGGCCGCGCCGCGCAGTGACGTCAGGACGGTGGCGATGACCATCGCGCACGCCTCGGACAAGGGGGCGCACGGCGTCAACATCACCATCGACGACGGTCCCGACCCCGTCTGGACGCCCCAAGTGCTCGATGTGCTGCGGGAGTACGGGGTGAAGGCCACGTTCTGCATGGTGGGGACGCAGGCGCAGGCCCACCCGGACCTCGTGAAGAAGGTGGTCGCGGCCGGGCACCGGCTCTGCGACCACACGGTGTCGCACGACACCGCGATGGACAAGAAGTCCCCGGCCTACCGGTCACAGCAGATACTCGGCGCCGAAAGCATGATCACCAAGGCGTCCGGGGGCGTCCGGCCGATGTACTACCGGGCCCCCGGCGGCGCCTTCACTCCCGACAGCCGCAAGCTTGCCGCTTCCCGGGGCATGCGCCCGCTGGGCTGGAACGTGGACACCAAGGACTTCGAGCGGCCGGGCGTGGACGCCATCGTCGCCACCGTCCAGCACGAGCTCCCCAACGGGCCGACGCTTCTCTTCCACGATGCGGGAGGCGACCGCTCCCAGACCGTCGAAGCGCTGCGCCGGGTCCTGCCCTGGCTCAAGCAGCAGGGCTACTCCTTCGGCTTCCCCGTGCGCTGACCCACCGGAGCCCTCGGAATCACCAAAACCTCCGGCCCAGGCGCCGGGTACACCCCTGGCTCGTGCTCCCTCGCGTACCCCCGCAAGGCGGCCCGTCGTCCAACCGCCCTCCGCAGCCGAAGTGTTGCTGTGTCACGACGCTGCCACGGCGGTGTCCGGAAGGAACGACGGGCGTGACCTGCGGACCTGGGCAGCCCTCATAGTCGGCACAGAGCGGGAGACCGGCAACGCCGTCGGCTCCCCACCGTCCCGCCGGAAGGAACCTCCCGTGATGAACCGCCACCTGCGCAAGGCCGTCTTCGCCTCCGTCGCGATCACCGCCGGGCTGCTGATGACGGCGTGCCAGAGCGGCACCGACGCCCACTCCTCCGGCAAGAACGGAACGGGCGCGACGGCCGTCGCGGAGAAGGTCTCGAACGCCAAGAACGCCAAGAACTCGACCAGCTCCAAGGGCGTCAGCGGCTCGTTCAAGAACGGCAAGGTCAGCTACCTCGCCCCCGGCAAGTACATAGTGTCCGCGCCGGGCAGGCAGGACCAGGAGTTCTGGGTGGCCGACGACACCGAGGTCTACGGCACCGGCACGATCTGCGGCGAGGCGGGGGCCAAGGTGGACGCGCCGTGCACGCTGGACCAGTTGGAGGCGGCGACCAAGAAGGCCGCGGTGGGCGCGGACGTGCAGATGAAGAACGGTGTCGCGACCCTGGTGACCGAGCGGCGCGCCGCCCAGCAGGGCTCGGGATCCGGCTCCGACTCCGGCTCCGGCTCCGACTCTCGCGACACCGCCGTCGAGGGCATCAACCAGGGCAAGGGCGTCAACGGCACCTGGTTCGGCAACGTCTCCTTCCTGGCTCCGGGCAAGTACACGGTCTCCGACATGAAGGGCGTCGAGCAGCAGTTCCTCGTCGCCGAGGACACCGAGATCGTGGGGTACGACGACATCTGCGGTGCCGCGGGCGGAGCCGGCCAGGACGGCACCCAGTGCACCGAGGACGAGCTGGAGACGGCCGCCAAGAAGGGCTTCGGCGCCGAGGTCGTGGTCAGCAACGGCATCGCGACCAGCATCCGCGACGACCACTGAGCGCGGAGGCGTCTCCCGATCCGGACGAACGAGCCGTCCGCCACGGAGCCGTCCCGGCCGATCGTGATGAGCCCGAGCGGCGGCCAGAGCACGGTCCGACGGTCGGACGAGGTCTTACGGAGCGGTGACATGCCCGGCGCGGCGCCGTGACGACGCAGGTCCGGGGCCTAGCGTGCGCAGCATGCGTGTACTGGTCACCGGCGGTGCCGGGTTCATCGGGTCCCATGTCGTCGAGGCGCTGGCGCGAGACGGCCACGAACCCGTCGTGTTCGACCTGCGCGACGGTCTGGACGTACGCGACGCCGGGGCGGTGGAGTCCGCGCTGCCGGGCGTGGACGCCGTGTGCCATCAGGCGGCGATGGTCGGGCTGGGAACGGGGTTCGGCGACGCGGTGGAGTACGTGTCGCGCAACGACCTCGGTACGGCGGTACTGCTGACCGCCATGGCGGAGGCGGGAGTACGGCGGCTCGTGCTCGCCGGTTCGATGGTGGTGTACGGGGAGGGGCGGTACGCGTGCGAGTGGCACGGGGTGGTGCGGCCGGGACCCCGGACCGTGGCCGACCTGGACGCGGGACGGTTCGAACCCCGGTGCCCGCGGTGCGGAGAGGAACTGACCCCGGGGCTCGTCGGCGAGGACGCGCCGGCCGACCCCCGCAACGTGTACGCGACGACCAAGCTGGCCCAGGAGCATCTGGCGGCGGCCTGGGCCCGGGCCACGGGCGGCTCGGCGGTGTCGCTGCGCTATCACAACGTCTACGGCCCCGGGATGCCGCGCGACACCCCGTACGCGGGCGTCGCCTCCTTCTTCCGGTCCGCCCTCGCCCACGGCCGGGCCCCGCGCGTCTTCGAGGACGGGGGACAGCGGCGGGACTTCGTGCACGTACGGGACGTGGCCGCGGCCAACGTGGCCGCGCTCACGTCCGGATCCCGGGACGGCGCGCTGACCACGTACAACACCGGCAGCGGGGAGCCTCACACGGTCGGGGCGATGGCACGCGCGCTGGCCTTTGCGTACGGCGGGCCCGAACCCGTGGTGACCGGCGAGTACCGCCTCGGGGACGTGCGCCACATCACGGCGGACTCCTCCCGTCTCCGCGCCGAACTCGGCTGGAAGGCCGAGGTCGGATTCGAGGAGGGGATGCGGGAGTTCGCCACGGCGAAGCTCCGAGGGGAGTGACACCCCTCGGCCTCGCCGTGCGGACCCCGGTGGCCGTCCGGCGTCCGACGGCACGCCCCGGCATCCCCGACACCCCCGGCACGCCCCGGACGGTCAGTGGACGCCGCGCGTGAACCGTTCGAAGACGTGGCTGAAGTACCAGGTGTCCTGGGCGATTCCGGAGCAGGCGTTGGCGCCCGCGGTGCCCACGCAGCCGCCGTTGTCACGCTGGAGGGCCCAGAAGGAGAGTGTGTTGATGCCCCTGGCGGCGGCCCACTTCTCGACCGCGACGGCGTCCTGGGCCGTGAAGGTCTCCTCGGGTCCGTAGTCGTCGATGCCGGGCATCTCGGTGACGCCGATCGTGTGCCACAGCTTCGCCGGGGACTTCTCCGGGTGCAGCGCGGCCAGTTGGTCGTGCAGTCCGGTCGCGGCCGTCCTGGTGTCGGCCGCCATGTCGTGGGTGGCGCCGTCCCAGTAGTCGAAGGTCATGATGTTGACGACGTCCACGCGGGCGCCGTTGTCGACCGCGTTGCGCAACAGGGCCACCCCGCTGGGCGCGAGACCGTTCGCGAAGGTGGGCAGCGTGTAGGAGAACTGCACGTGGTGGCGGGTGCGTTCGGCCCAGCGCTGGACCTTGGCGATGGCCTTGTTGCGGCGGTCGATCCCGGCGGTGTTGTTGATCGAGTCGGCCTCGATGTCGAGGTCGATACGGGTGACGCCGTACGTCGTGACGAGGCTCTCGTACACCTTGGCGATGGCGTCCACGCTGGTGCAGCTGTCGGCGAGTTCGGTGCCGGTGGTGTCGGCGCTGTAGCCGCCGAAGGACGGGATGACGTTGCCGCCGCGGGCCTGGATCCGGGCGATGTCCGCGCCGAAGGACGCCTTGTCGATCGGCTGGGCGGTGGCGCCGTTCCAGTACGCGGTGCACGAGCCCGGCGCGTCCGTCTGGAGGAAGGCCATCGTGAGGTACTTGTTGCCCGACGCGGCGGCGAGCGCAGCGGGACTCTCGCCGGTCCACGCCTCGAAGTAAGGCGCCGCCACGTGCGCGGGGAGCGGCTTCGGGACGTGCGAGCGGGCCGGCGCCGCGGCCAGCGCGCCGCCTCCGCCGAGGGCGACCAGCCCGGCGGACAGGGCGGTCACGGTCATGCAGGACAGCAAGGCGCGAAGCGGACCAGGTCGTCTCATTGACGCTCCCATGGTGGAAAAAGCAGGCGGGATGAGCGGAAGGGCATCACCGCGGGAGCCTGCCGGGACGGTGCGCGCCGGAGGGCTCCCGCTGGACCAGGAACGAACAACGAACAGCGACCATCGTTGGACTAGACCAATCAACTGTCAAGGTTCTTTACGGTGAACTGACCCGAACCGCGGGGGCGATGCTCCCGACCCGCGGGGGTGACACCCCCGGACCGCGGACGTCACGGCGCCCCCTCGCCCGCACGCGGACGACTCGGCTCCGCACCTGGACGGTCGACTCCGCGCTCAGACGGGCAGCTCCATGAGGGCGACCGGCGCCGAGGTCGGGCGGGCCGAACCACCGGCCGGTTCCACCGTGATGCCCACCGCCGAGGCCCCGCCGGGCGAACCGTCCAACAGCACGGCCTGCGTGGCCCGGTGGGAGTCCATCAGCCCGGCCGGCCGCATGGTTCCCGAGTCGTCGAACCAGAGCTGGTAGACCTTGCCGCGGGGCGGCACAGCCATCCCGGAGGCCACGAAGGCCGCCTGGTCGCGGCTCCTGGAGACGAGGAGCGTGCCCGCCGCCCCGTCCGACAGGCGTACGTGGCGGGATGCGACGTCGGGCGCCGAGAGGACCGCCGCGAGGTCGTCCGCCCGCTGCCGGGCCGCGCTCGCCCGCCGACCCGCGTCGTCGGCCCTGGTGTGCTGCCAGACCGTGGTCCCGGCGAGCCCCGCGGCGGCCGCGACGCAGGCGGCCAGTGCCCAGCGTCCGAGCCGCCGGGTGAGCGCGCGGGACGGAGCGGGCAGGCGTACCCGCGGAACGTCCTGGCGGACGGCGAGGACCCGGGCCATGACCCGTGCCTTCATCGCGGGGTGCGGCGGAGCGGCGGCGGCGAGCCCCAACCGCGCCGCGGCGGCGGTCAGTTCGGCCACCTCGGCGGCGCAGGCCGCGCATGCGGCGAGGTGTTCCTCGAACTCGGCGCGCTCCTGGTCCGGGAGGGCGTGCAGGGCGTACGCACCCGTCAGGGTGTGCAGGTCGGCGGTGGTCGTCATGCGCTCACTCCCAGGCAGTCACGCAGTCGGATGAGACCGTCGCGCAGACGGGTCTTGACCGTCCCCAGCGGCACGGACAGTTGGGCGGCCACCTCGCGGTAGGTCAGTCCCCGGTAGTAGGCGAGCGTCACGGACTGGCGCTGCAGTTCCGTGAGGGTGCGCAGGCAGCGGCGTACCCGCTCGCGTTCGAGCCGGATCTCGACCTGCTCGGCCACCTCGTCGTACTCGGGCAGCCGGTCGAGCAGCGCCGCCCGGTGGTCCCGGGCGGCCGTGGCCTCGGCGAAGCGGACCCGGTCCACGGCACGGCGATGGGCCAGGGTGAGCACCCAGTTGACGGCGGTGCCGCGCGCCGCCTCGAAGCGGGGCGCGGTGCGCCACACCTCGACCAGGACGTCCTGGGTGACCTCCTCGGACTGGGCCCGGTCGCGCAGCACCGCGCGCACCACGCCGAGCACCGGGCCGGCGACGGCGTCGTAGAGGCCGGCGAAGGCCTGCTCGTCGCCGCAGGCCACGGACCGCATCAACGCTTCCAGGTCGGGACGCCGGGACGGGTCGCTCCCGATGTACACGGCTTCTTTCACTTGGCCATCCTTCGGAGCACGCGGACACGCGGACACGCGGACGGGTGGACACGCGGACGGGAGTCCGGGTGGCCGGGACGGTCGTCCGGCCCGGCCACCCATCCGCTCCTCCCCGTCACGGGAGTCGTGGTGCGGTGCCGGCCGGCCGACGTCGGCTCCTCGGCATACGTGCGCCGACGTCGGCTCTTCGGCATCGCTTCCCCGGCGTCAGCTCTTGGGCATCAGCACGGTGTCGACGATGTACACGTTGGCGTTAGCGGTCTTGACGTTGCCGCAGACGACCTTGGAGGCGTCGTTGACCGTGTAGGACTCGCCGGAGCCCGCGGTGGCCAGCTTGGACTTCTCCAGCGTGGCGTAGGAGCCGCTCTCCAGGTCCTTGGGGGCGAGCTTCTGGCCCACGACGTGGTACGTGAGGATCTTCGTCAGCTGCGCCTTGTCGGCCAGGACCTTGTCCAGGGTCGCCTTCGGGATCTTCGCGAAGGCGTCGTTGGTCGGCGCGAACACCGTGATGTTCTGGGCGCTGTTGAGCGTGTCGACCAGACCGGCCTTCTTCACCGCGGCGACCAGCGTGGACAGGGCCGGGTTGTTGGACGCGGCGGTCGCCACCGGGTCCTTGGACATGCCGTCGAAGGAGCCCGCGCCGTTCTTCGGCACCGTGGCGCAGCCCGGCCCGAAGGGCTGCTCGGCGCCGGCCATGCCGTCGGAGCCGGTGGTGGCGCTGTCGGTCGCGGTGTCGCTCGCGGCGGTCGAGGACTTCCCGTTGTCGGAGGAGGCGCTGTCCTTGCCGCTGTCGGAGCAGGCGCTCAGGGCGAGGGGCAGAACGGCGGCCGCGGCGACGGCGAGGGCGGTACGGCGGAAACGGGTGTTCATGGAGTTCTCCTAGGACGACGCAGCGGGAGCTGCGTTCAAGGGGGGAAATTCGAAGGGATGGAGGCAGGTCGAGGGGATGGGGACGGAGGGAGGCCGGGGCGTCCGGATGGGGGGAGCGCGCCGGTGCTTCCGTACGGGTGCCGGTGCGGCGGCTCGGTGGGGGTCGCTCAGTCGACGGTCACCACCACCGAGTGCCGGCCGCTGGCGCCGTCCGGGATGGTCCGGGCGCGCAGCGCGGTCTGTACCTGGCCGGTGCCGTCGGTGGCCCGGACGGTCAGCGTGTGGCCGCCCTTGGTGGCCTGCCAGGGAAAGGACCACTGCCGCCAGGTGTCGACGGTGTCCTCGGCGGCGAGACGGGCCTGCTGCCAGGGTCCGTCGTCGACCCGCACCTCCACCTCGCGGATGCCGCGGCGCTGGGCCCAGGCGACGCCGGCGACCATCACCGTGCCCGCCCGGGGACGGGCGAACGGCTTGGGCGTGTCGATGCGGGACTGGGTCTTGACCGGTGCCCGGCGCGCCCACTTCCGCTTCACCCAGTACGGGTCGTAGGCGTCGAAGGTGGTGAGCTCGATGTCCTGGATCCACTTGCAGGCGGAGACGTAGCCGTAGAGGCCGGGCACCACCATGCGCACCGGGAAGCCGTGTTCGAAGGGCAGCGGCCGGCCGTTCATGCCGAAGGCGAGCAGGGCGTCCCGGCCGTCCATCACGTCGTCGACCGGGCTTCCGATCGTCATGCCGTCGACCGAGCGGGCGACCAGCTGATCGGCCGGACCGCCCTTCGAGGGGGGCCTCACCCCGCACTCGGCCAGCAGATCCGCCAGCGGCACCCCGATCCAGCGCGCGTTGCCCACGTAGGGGCCGCCGACCTCGTTGGACACGCAGGTCAGCGTGATGTCCCGCTCGATCGCCGCACGGCGCAGCAGGTCGTCGAAGGAGAGCGACACCGGACGGGTCACTCCCTTGCCGTGGATGCGCAGCCGCCAGGTGGTGGCGTCGACCTTGGGCACGACCAGGGCGGTGTCGACCCGGTAGAAGTCCTTGGTCGGCGTCACGAACGGACCGATGCCGGGAACCCGCAGCCGCGCGCCTGCGGGCACGGGGGTGGCCGGGGAGCCCGGCGCGGGCAGCAGCACGCCGGCGCGGGAGGCCACCGCGTCGCGGCCGCGGCTGCCGTTCAGCGACCGGCCCAGCGCTCCGGCGCCGGTCGACGCCGCCGCGGCCGCGGTGGCCGCCACCAGAAAGCCGCGCCGGTCCCAGCCGGGTTCCCCCGGCGTGGCGGCCGGGCCGACGGTGTCGTCGGCCGCCACGGGACGGTCCGCGCCCGGCCGGCCCGCCGGCGCGGCGTCGAGGGGCCAGGTCACGGCCGGACGGCCGGTCAGCCCGTACAGCAGCAGCCCGCCCGCCAACGCGCCCGCCACGGACGGCAGGGCGTCGGCCGCGCCCGTGGAATCCGGACGGCTGAGCGCGGCCGCCGCGCCGACGACGCCGAATACGAGTACTCCGGCGGACCCGGTCCCGCGGTGGGCGAGAGCGAGAAGGCCGAGCAGGACCGCAAGGACGGCGAGCACGGCGAGAATTCCGAGTTGCAGAACGAGTTTGTCGTCCGTGCCGAAATGACGGATCGCCCAGTCCTTCACGGGCGCCGGGGTCCGGTCGATCGCCGCCGACCCGACGGCCACGACCGGGCCGGCCTGTGGCCGCACGAACGCGGACACCAGCTCGGCGAACGCCAGCGCCGCGTAACCGGCCAGCAGCCCGCTCAGCGCGGCCCGTGCCCGCCGCACCCACCGGATGCCGCGCCTGGACGTACTCGGTTCTTGTCTCACGGCCGGAATCCGAAGCAGGACAGTGCCGCGGATTGGTCACTCACCACATCGGAGGAATTTTCGTTTCCGACCAATCCGCGCCGCGTTCGGCTTCGAATAAAGAGCCACGGAAGTGCCACGAAAGAGCCACGCGGGTGCCGCGAATGGGCCGCACGGGAGCCGCGAATGAGCCGCGGGATTCGCCGGAAAAGCGCGTGGTGAATACGGACAGGGCGTCATGTGCGGACGCCGCAGCGGTCAAAGACCCTCACGGCGGTGTACGGGGGCGGGGCCCGGGGCCCGGTCGCACTTCTCCGGCCTGCTGACCACTTCCTCACATGTCCCGTCCAGCATGATGATCATGTCTTTCTCCCTCAACCGCACGGCCGGTGTCCGCCCGGGGCTGTCCGCGGTGGTCCTGGTCCTGTCCGTCGCCCTCACCGGATGCGGGGGCGGAACCGGTTCCGCGGGCGGAGCACGGTCGTCGGCCGTCGGCGCGGATACCCCGGCCGTCGCGTCCGGCACGACGCAGGCCCGGCCCTCGCGGCCGTCCGCGGACACCGGAGCGTCCGGCAGCGCCGACTCGGCGCGGCTGCCGGGCCTGGGCCCCCGTACCCTGGCCGCCATTCCCGCGACGGCGCGACAGGTCGTCCTGGTCACCGGCCGCGGCAGGAACTCCCCGCTCTCGACGGTGGTGCTGTACCGGCGTACGGACGCGGGCTGGGCACCGGGAGCCGAGTGGCCCGCCCACAACGCGCTCAGGGGCTGGACGGACGACCACCACGCCGGTGATCTCCGGTCCCCCATGGGCGTGTTCGCCCTCACGGACGCCGGAGGGCTGCTGGCCGACCCCGGCAGCAAGCTGCCGTACGACCGGTCGGGGGGCTTCACCACCGTCGGCACCGGCTTCGAGGGCGAACCGCTCGTGGGCTCCTTCGACTACGTGGTCGCGATCAACTACAACCGCGAGCCCGGCACTTCACCTCTCGACTGGACCCGCCCGCTCGGCGCGGGGCGCGGCGGCGGCATCTGGCTGCACGTGGACCACGGCGGCCCGACGCACGGCTGCGTCAGCCTCGCCCAGGGGCACATGAAGGAACTCCTGCTCACGCTCGACCCCGCCCGGCATCCCGTGGTCGTCATGGGCGACGCGACGTCCCTCACCCGCTGACCCCGGGACCACAACCGGACGGGGCTCCCTCCGCCCGAGGCCGGCCGGGGTGCGCCGGGCGGATTCTCAGGGGCGTTTCGAGGGTCTTCTCGGTCAGGGGGTCGAGGAGTTTGGCGGGACCGGGCGGGGAAGCGGTGCGCGGGGCGTCCAGGGTCCGCCGGGTCTGCGAGGCGCTGGGGGCCGGCGGAGTGCTCCGGGCGCCGGGGGTGCTCGGGGCGCCCGGACTCCGCGGCGAGTCCCGCGGGTTCGGAATGTGCGGGGTGTGCGGGACGCCGGGCGCGGGGTGTTCCGGCACGGCGGCGGCGGGCTCTTCGCGGGTGCGTCCGCCCGTGGGAGGGGTTCCGATCAGGGACCGGTACGTCGCCGGGTGGACGACGAAGAACATCATCGCGGCGTGCAGCGGGGCCAGCAGGGGAGCCGTCAGCCGTTCCGTACGGCTCAGACCGGGCCGCAGGACCGCGTACAGCAGCGCCTCGGCCAGTGTGAACACCCCGACGGCCGCCAGGGCGTGGAGGAGGAGGCTTGCGGAGCCGGTGCGCAGGGCGTCGGCCACCAGGCCGAGGGACAGGAGGGGCAGCAGGGCCCCCGCGCCCAGCTCGACCAGCCGGGCGGTCCTGGCGGACGCCGGCAGGGCGAGGAGTTCCCAGGGGACCAGGCGCCGGACCGCCCTCGCCCGGCTCAACTGCTGCCGGTAGGTGTCCCCGAGGGTGCCGGGCGCGTCGGCGGTGACGTAGGCGCGTGGCACGGAGACCACCCGCCCACGTGAGCGGGCGTAGCCGCACAGCTGGCGGTCGTCGTCGCCCCCGTCGCCGCCCGAGGCCACGTAGTGCTCCAGATGGTCGGACAGGACCGGCGCCCGGTACAGCGAGAGGCCGCCCGGGGCCGGGCGTGCCGCTCCCACGGCGGAGCGCAGTCCGCGGCCGAGCACGCACAGGACGAACAGCCTCAGGTCCGCCAGACGGGCCGTGAGCCCCGCCCGGCGGTCCCGGGTGAGAACGGTTCCGGTGCAGGCCTGGACGCGGGGATCCTTCAGGACGCGCAGCATCTGCCACACCGCGTCCCTGTGGACCTCGGAGCCGGCCTCCACGGTGAGGACGTAGTCGAACGGCTCCCCGCGGTCGCGCAGTTGCCGGATCACCGCGGCGCGGGCCGCGCGCCTGCCGCCGCCGGGCAGCCGGTGCCAGGTGACCGAGGGATGGTCGAAAGGAGCGACGGGGACGGCCGGTCCGTCGTCGACGACATGGACGGCGTCGACCGGCCGGGACTGGCCGGTCAGCGAGCGGACGGTCGCGTACAGAGGCTCGTCGGCACCCCCGGCGCCGCCGCCTTCGCCCCCCGCCCCTTCGGCCCCCGCGCCCTCGCCGCCGCCCTCGCCTCCGCCCGGGTCCTCGCCGACACGCACGGAGACGATCGCCACCACGCGTCCCGGCGCGGCGCGCTTGTGTCTGCTCCCCGTCGGGAGGGCGGTGAGAGCCGTGCCGAGCAGGACGGACACCGCCAGCAGGACGGGCCATGACTCAGTCGGCATGCCGCTTCTTCCCCGCGGCGCGGCGGTGGCCCAACCCGCCCGCGATGATCAGCACGACAGCGAACAAGATATTCATACTTCCCCCTCGTTACCCGCCCAAGGCTTCAACAACGGCGAGGCCACGACAGGCCCTGTTGCCGTTTCGCGACATACGGGTGGTTGCGCGGATAAATGCGCGCCCCTCGCGCACGCCTCACACGCCGCGCGCTCCCACCCCGACCGCCGAACCCGTACCCACTTCAGAACCGTGTCGCGAGTGTCAGGAACTGTCGTCGCCACGTTAGGTGAAGGCCAACACCGTGGCCCGCCGTCCTCCTGGCGCGTTCCATGGGGACCGGATGCCCGAGTGGACGTACGCCGAGGGGTGGGCCAGCGATGAGCGAGGGAGAGCGGCGACGCGTCGTGGTCGGGGTCAGCGGCTCGCTGGGCAGCCTCGCGGCCCTGCACCGGGGCGCCGTCGAGGCCCACCGGCGGGGTGGCGGGCTGGTGGCCGTGGGTGCCTGGGAACCGCCGCGGGGTGCGCTCGCCCACCCGAGTTCGATGCTCGCGCCACCCATGGCCGAGTTCCGGCAGCTGGCGGACGAACGGCTGCTCACCGCCCTCGACTCGGCCTTCGGTGCCGACGGGCCGGGAGTCCCCCTGCGGGTGGTGGCCGTGTGGGACCGGCCGGGCCGCGCCCTGGTGCGGGCCGCCGACCGCGCCGGCGACCTCCTGGTGATCGGCGCCGGACGCCGGGGCAGGGTGCACCGTGCGCTGTTCCCCTCGGTGGCGCGCTACTGCCTCGCGCACGCCGCCTGTCCGGTGCTGGCCGTACCCCGCTCCCCCCTGCACCGTGAACTGGCCGCGGTACGACGCCGCGTCAGCCTGCGTCTGCCGCTGAACGCCGGCGAGCTGACGGACGACCGTCCCTGAGACCGGCCGCCCCGGCGACCCGGGAAGGCCCCTCGGTCGGCCCGCTCGCCCGCTCGGCCCGCTCGGCGGCGCCCGGGGGCACGACGTGCCCGACCTGTACCGACGTACGGCTGCCGACGTACGGCCGGCCTTGCTTGCAGATGCAAGGATCGCGTGCCTATGTTGGCGCGCATGCAGTCCTACACCATCGGCCAGGCCGCCCGGCTGCTCGGCGTGAGCCCGGACACCGCGCGGCGGTGGGCGGACGCCGGGCGCATCACCACGCGACGCGACGAGGGCGGGCGGCGCGTCATCGACGGGCGCGATCTCGCGGCCTTCTCCGTCGATCTGGCGAAGACCGGCGGGGAGGACGAGACCTCCTACACCTCGGTGCGCAACGCGTTCCCCGGCATCGTCACCGCCGTCAAGCTCGGTGACGTGGCGGCCCAGGTGGAGATCCAGGCCGGACCGCACCGGCTGGTCTCCCTGCTGACCCGGGAGGCCGTCGAGGAACTCGGCCTGGAGGTCGGCATGGAGGCCACCGCCCGTGTGAAGTCCACCAACGTGCACATCGACCGCACGTAGGCACCGGGGACGTCGGGGGGCGGTGGCCCCGCGTTCTCAGGACGTGGTCGTCGGGGCCGTGGTCGGGTCCGCGGCCGTCGCCGTCGCCGTCGCCGTCGAATAGGAGTGCGCCCCCGTGCCCGCGAGCCCGCCGCCGTCGACGATCAGGTACTCGTCCCGGATCCGCGTGCCCTCCAGCCACGATTCCAGGATCTCGCGAGTGCCCGCCGCGTAGCGGGCCTGGGCGGAGAGCGAGGAGCCGGAGATGTGCGGGGTCATGCCGTGGTGCGGCATGGTGCGCCAGGGGTGGTCGGCCGGCGCGGGCTGCGGATACCAGACGTCACCCGCGTAGCCGGCCAACCGACCGCTGCGCAAAGCCCGTTCCACGGCGTCCCGGTCCACGATCAGGGCCCGCGCCGTGTTGATCAGATACGCGCCGCGCTTCATCGTGGCGAGCAGCTCGTCCCCGAACAGCCCCTCCGTCTCCGGGTGCAGTGGCGCGTTGACGGTGACGACGTCGCAGTGCGGCACCATGTCCGCGGTGGTCGGGTGGAAGGTCAGTCCGAGTTCCCGCTCGACCGCCTCCGGCAGCCGGTGCCGGTCGGTGTAGTGCAGTTTCACGTCGAAGGGCGCCAGGCGCCGCAGTACCGCGAGCCCGATGCGCCCGGCGGCGACCGTACCGACGTGCATGCCCTCGAGGTCGTACGAACGGGCGACGCAGTCCGCGATGTTCCAGCCGCCGTCCAGGACGACCTGGTGCGAGGGCAGGTAGTTGCGGACGAGGGAGAGCGTCATCATCACTACGTGCTCGGCGACGCTGATGCTGTTGCAGTACGTCACCTCGGCCACGGTGACGCCGTGCTCGATGGCCGCGTCGAGGTCGACGTGGTCGGAACCGATGCCCGCCGTGACCGCCAGCTTCAGGTTCTTCGCGGCGGCGATCCGCTCGGGGGTCAGGTACGCCGGCCAGAACGGCTGCGAGATCACCACGTCCGCGTCGGGCAGTTCACGGTCGAAGACCGAGCCGTCGCCGTCCTTGTCGGAGGTGACGACCAGGGTGTGCCCGCGTTCCTCCAGGAAGCGCCGCAGGCCCAGTTCGCCCGTCACGCTGCCCAGCAGCCGGCCGGGCGTGAAGTCGGTCGCCTCGGGGGTGGGCGTGGTCTGTCCGCCGGGATAGTGGCCGATGGCGGGCAGATCGTCGCGGGCGTACGTCGTCGGGTATCCGTCGGTCGGGTCGTCGTACAGCACACAGAGCACCTTGGCCATGACGCGGCTCTCCTCAACTCCGGTTACGGAAGGTTCCCTTCACCATCCTCGGGGTCGATTCCGCAGGTCAAAGCGAACGTCGCTATGCGGAGATAGCCGACGGCTATCAACTCCGGCCGCCACCCAGGTAGCTGGTCAGCAGGGCGTCCAGCGCCTCCCGCACGCCCGCCTCGCGCGCCACCTTCAGCAGGGCCTCCGCCAGCACGGACGGAGGGTCGTCCCGCGCCACCACGAGCCCCACCCGCGGTCCGCGCGCGGGCCCTTCGAGCGGCACCACCCGCATGCCCTCCGGTACGCCGAACATGTGGAGCCACGCATGCGAGATCACGCTGGACCAGCGGCCGTTCGGGAGCTGCGCGTACAGCCCGGCGACGCTGTCGGACTCGATCGTGGGCACGGCGGTCGCCCCGTCGGCGGCGAAGCACTCGTCGATGATGCGCCGGTTGCGCATCCGGGGATTGAGCAGGCACAGCGGCAGGGCCGCCGCCCGTGACCAGCGGGCCGTCGACGCCGTGGCCAGCGGGCCGTCCACCGGGGTCAGCAGCACGTACCGCTCCTCGTACAGCGGGAAGCGCCGTACGTGGCGCAGCCCGTCGTCGTCGAGATACGTCATCGCCGCGTCCAGCTCGAACTCGGCGAGCCCGTGGGTGATGTCCGCGGACGACAGGGACTCGAGGCTGACCCGGGCGCCCGGGTGGCGCTCGCAGAACGGGGTGGTCAGGAGCGAGGCGGCGGGCAGGGCGGTGGGCACGATGCCCAGGCGCAGGGTGCCGGTCAGGCCGCCGCGCAGCGCCGACAGTTCCTGGTGCAGGGCGTCGCGCTCGGCGAGGATGCGGTGCGCCCAGGCCAGCACCACGTCACCCTCCGGGGTCAGCCCCTCGTACCGCCGTCCCCGGCGCACGATCGGCACGCCCAGTTCGTGTTCGAGGCGGCGGACCGCGGCGGACAGCGAGGGCTGCGAGACGAAGCAGGCCGCCGCCGCCCGGGCGAAGTGCCGCTCCCTGGCCAGCGCGACCAGGTACTCCAGCTGACGCAGCAGCATGCGCGACCTCCCGCGAACGGCGACCCGCCGACCGCCGACCGCCGGCGGGTCAGGGTCGCAGACGGGTTCGCGTCACGTCCATGGGCGGGAGGGACCGTAGCGGCCGTCCACGTGGATGGTGTCGATGCCGCTGATGTGCCGCGCACCGCAGCGGTCCTGCGGCAGCACGAGCTGGGGGCCCGCCCGGTCCAGCGGGTCGCCGTCGATCCCGACCGCGAGGAGCACCGGGGCATGGGCGAAGTCGGGGTCGATCTCGGCCCAGGTGAGCAGCGCGTGGTGGCCGTCCGCGCCGCCCACCGCGATGAGGAAGCGCAGGCGGTCCTTGCGGCGGGCGGGGTCGAAGCCGGGACCGGCGTCACGCAGCACGTCGTGCAGCAGCGGGCCCTCGAAGCGGTGGTGCCGCACGCCACTGGTGGCGCACTCGAAGCTGACCCGGGCCCGGTGCTGGGGCCACGCCAGCAGATCGGGCACGGTCACCCGGGCCGGACGGGCGAGATCGCCGGTCAGGGCGACCGACGCGAGCGAGTGGGCGGGCGGATGTGTCAGGGACGGGCTCACTGGGCACCACCTCCCGGAAACCGTACCCGGAACACCGTCCCGTACAAACGCACATGCGGACACCTGGTCCTTGATCGTGCGGCTCATGCGATGCGACAGGAGACTTATGGCTCGCATCTGCGAAAGTATGATCAGCGTAAGCATTGCCTGAGGCCTCCGAGGGAGTACACCCGTGATGACCCGATCCGCGCGCCGAACCCGCCGCACCGGCCGGATGCTGCAGGTGGCCGGTGTCGGCGCCGCCGCGCTGCTGGCCCTGAGCGCCTGCTCCTCCGGCTCCGACAGCTCCACGAAGTCCGACAGCTCCACGAAGTCGGACTCCTCCGCGAAGTCCGACAAGGTGTCGGGCACGGTGACGGTGTTCGCCGCCGCCTCCCTCAAGGAGAGCTTCACGACCCTCGGCAAGGACTTCGAGAAGGCTCACCCGGGCACGAAGGTGACCTTCAACTTCGGCGGCAGCGACACCCTCGCCGCCGGCATCACCGGAGGCGCCCCGGCCGATGTGTTCGCCGCCGCGAGCCCCAAGACCATGGCCCTCGTGACGGACAAGAGCGACGCGGTCGGCACTCCGGCCGTCTTCGTGCGCAACCAGCTGGAGATCGCGACCCTGCCCGGCAACCCGGACAAGGTCGCCTCCCTCAAGGACCTCGCCAAGTCCGGCCTGAAGGTGGTGCTGTGCGACAAGACGGTGCCGTGCGGCGCCGCCGCGCAGAAGGCGCTGGACGCCGTCGGCCTCAAGCTCACCCCGGTCTCCTACGAGCAGGACGTCAAGAGCGCCCTGACGAAGGTGGAGCTGAAGGAGGCCGACGCCGCGGTCGTCTACAAGACCGACGTGAACGCCGCGGGTGACAAGGTGGAGGGTGTGGAGTTCCCCGAGTCGGCCAAGGCCGTCAACGACTACCCGATCGTCCTCCTCAAGGACGCGCCCAACGCGGCCGCGGCCAAGGAGTTCATCGCGCTCGTGCGGTCCCCCGAGGGCCAGAAGGTACTGACCGCGGCCGGGTTCCTCCAGCCGTGACCGAGCCGGACCAGGCGGACGCCGAGGTTCTCTCGCGGGGCGACGCTCCCGACGACGGACCCCGGCGGCCGCGTGTCCGGCCGGGTGCCCGGTCGCGTGTCCGATCACGGGTCCGGCCGGGTGTCCGGGGCGGGGTGCCGCTGCCGCTGCTGCTGCCGGCCCTCGCCGGTCTGGCGTTTCTGCTGCTGCCGCTGCTCGCCCTGCTCGTACGGGCTCCCTGGCACGGCCTGCCGGACCTGCTGACGAGTACCGAGGTGTGGCAGGCCCTGCGGCTCTCCCTGGTCTGCGCGACCGCGGCCACCGGCGTGAGCCTGGTCCTGGGCGTGCCCCTGGCCTGGCTCCTCGCGCGCACCGACTTCCCCGGCCGGGGCTTCGTCCGCGCGCTGGTGACCCTGCCGCTCGTCCTGCCGCCCGTGGTGGGCGGGGTGGCGCTGCTCCTGGCGCTGGGGCGCAACGGTGTCGTCGGCCAGTGGCTGGACGCCTGGTTCGGGATCACACTGCCGTTCACCACGGCGGGGGTGGTGGTCGCGGAGACGTTCGTGGCGATGCCGTTCCTGGTCATCAGCGTGGAGGGCACGCTGCGGGCGGCCGATCCGCGGTACGAGGAGGCGGCCGCGACGCTCGGCGCCTCCCGGTTCACCGCGTTCCGCCGGGTCACCCTGCCGCTGATCGCGCCGGGCATCGCGGCGGGCGCCGTCCTCGCCTGGGCCCGCGCGCTCGGCGAGTTCGGCGCGACCATCACGTTCGCGGGCAACTTCCCCGGCCGTACGCAGACCATGCCGCTCGCCGTGTACCTGGCCCTGCAGAGCGACCCCGACGCGGCGATCGCGCTGAGCCTGGTGCTGCTCGTCGTATCGGTCGCGGTCCTCGCCGGACTGCGGGACCGCTGGATGACGGGGGTGTCATGACGGGCGTGAACCCCACGACGGGGAATCCCGCACCCGACCGGGACCCCGCCCCCACCGGCCACGCACCGGGCCGGGACCCCGCGCCGGGCCGAGACCCCTCGCCTGCCGAAGGAACCCCCGTGGCCAGGGACACCGCATCCGGCGAGGGTCTCGACGCCCGTCTCGTCGTCGACCGCGGCGCCTTCCACCTGGATGTGACGCTGGGCGTCGCCCCCGGCGAGGTGGTCGCGCTCCTCGGGCCGAACGGAGCCGGGAAGACCACCGCGCTCCGGGCCCTGGCCGGTCTCACCCCGCTCTCCCCAGGCGGCCGGCTCCGGCTGGACGGCGTCCGGCTGGACCGTACGCCGCCGGAGTCACGTCCGGTCGGCGTCGTCTTCCAGGACTATCTGCTCTTCCCGCATCTGACGGCCCTGGACAACGTCGCGTTCGGGCCGCGCTGCCAGGGCGTACCGAAGGCGGAGGCACGGGCGCAGGCCGCCGCCCGGCTGGAGCGGATGGGCCTGGCCGACCACGCCGGCGCCAAACCGCGCCGGCTCTCCGGCGGCCAGGCACAGCGCGTCGCCCTCGCCCGCGCGCTGGCCGTCCGCCCCCGGCTGCTCCTGCTCGACGAGCCGCTCGCCGCACTCGACGCCCGTACCCGACTCGACGTGCGCGCCGGACTCCGGCGCCATCTCGCCGAGTTCGAGGCCGTGGCCGTGCTCGTCACCCACGACCCGCTCGACGCGATGGTGCTGGCCGACCGGCTGGTCGTCGTCGAACACGGCCGGGTGGTCCAGGAGGGAACGCCCTCGGACATCGCCCGTCACCCGCGCACCGACTACATCGCCCAGCTGGTCGGCCTCAATCTCTACCGGGGCATGGCCGAAGGCCACACCGTCCGGCTGGACGCGGGCCCGGTGATCACCACCACCGAGGAGCTGGCCGGCCCCGTCTTCGTGGCCTTCCCGCCCGGCGCCGTCACCCTGTACCGCGACCGGCCGACCGGGTCCAGCGCGCGCAACCTGTGGCAGGGCGAGGTCGCGGGTCTGGAGACGCACGGCGACCAGATCCGCGTGGACCTCACCGGTGAACTCCCGCTGGCCGCCGACCTGACGACGGTCGCCGCGGCCGAACTCGGCCTGCACACGGGCGCACCGGTCTGGGCGACGGTCAAAGCCGCCCAGACACACGCGTATCCGGCATAGGACATACGGCGACGGTGCCGGTGCCGGTGCGGAGACCGGCGCCGGTTACGCGGACGCGGTCTCCGGCACGGCGTCGGCGCGCACCATCACGCAGTCGAACTCGACGACCCGGCCGGTCGTCTCCTCACGCGTCACCGGGTACATGCCCGTGATCTCGAACCCGGCCTCCTCGTACGTGGCGATCGCCTCCCGCATCCGGGGGCTGCCCTCGTAGAGCCGCAGGGCAGCGACCTCCGACTGCATACCGACGAAGTCCGCGATCCGCTCGCCCGCGCCGGCGAACACCTCCAGGTCGTAGCCCTGGGTGTCCATCTTCAGGTAGGGGCGGGGGTCGGTGATGCCGTCCAGGGCCTTCTCCAGCATCCCGTCCAGCCGGCGGATCTCGATGTCCTCGGTACGGGTCTTCGCGAACCGGAGGTAGCGGTCCTTCCCGTAATCACTGGGCGGGAGAAGGGAGTTCATGGTGTTCCAGCCCACGTGGATGGACTGCGCGGAGTCCTCGCGCCCCAGCCCGACGTGGAACACCTGCCAGTCGTCGTCCTTCTCCGCCACCCGCTCCAGCTTCTCGAAGGCGTCCGCGGTGGGTTCGAAGGAGACGATGCGGCCGGTGTAACCGAGCCTGCGCAGCCGACGACCGTACTGGCCCGCGTTGGCACCCACGTCGAAGACGCAGTTCACTTGGTACTTCTCCAGCAGGGCGGTCACATGCTGGGTGCACAGATACTCGGCGGCCGCGATCTGGAAGCGGCGCTCGTCGGCCGTCGACGCCGTCTCGTCGACCAGCAGGCGCCCACCGGACTCACCGAAGGGCACGCTTCCCCAGGCGTCGCCCCGCGCCGAGGACTCCCGGGCGACCACCCACATGTCGGCCTTCTTCTCCGGGCCGACGGGGGTGACCTCGTAGCGTCCTCCGCCGCGGGCGATCAGATCGGCCGCGCGCCCCACGGGCACGCGGGTGCGCCTGCCGCGTCGGTAGACCACCGCCGCGCCCGAGCCGAGATCGAGGACCTGCACGCCTATCCGAGGGAGCAGACCGAGCATTCTTCTGTAAAGGGTCGGCATCCCCACACCCTTTCAGAATCATGTGGGGAACGGGAGTTGCTCGAACAACTTTCGCGCGAACGAACAGCTGATGACAGTCGTCGGCACCGGTTCGCCGCGATCGCCCCACCCACACCTCCGCGCACGGGGAGAACGTCAGTGACCGTCTCCTGTACACCGTTGGCGGGTTTGTGACCCCGATCGCCGGTTGCCGATCGTCCGGGGCGGGCATCACCGGGGGGCAGGACCGCCGCGCGCCGTGTCGCGCGGGGCCCGGCCGGCGGGGGTCCGGCCGCCGGGTACCTGGTGTCCTGGGAGGGGAAGTGAGGTTGTCATGCGTGCGCAGCAGCGCGCCGTCCGGCAGACCGCCCGCGTGGAGTACACCCTGCCACGCACGGCCGTTTCGGCAGGCAGGGCCCGTAGGTTGACGTCGGCGTTCCTGACCCGGCCGCGTCCGCGGACGGTGCCGCCGACCGCCGACCAGGTCGACGACGCCACGCTCATCGCGTCCGAACTCGTCGCCAACGCCGTCCGGCACGGGCGTACCGGCTGCCGGCTGCGTCTACAGGTGGGGCACGGCGGCGAAGTGACCGTCGAGGTCCACGACGACAGTCCGGGCCGGCCCCGGGTCGGTCTGGTGGACACCGACGCGGAGAGCGGTCGCGGTCTCGCGATGGTGCAGCACCTCGCCCACCGCCTGGAGGTCGTCAGTACGGGCATCGGCGGCAAGACGGTCCGCGCGGTCCTGGCCGTGTAGCCCCGGCCCCGACGGGCGTCGCCCGCCCGCTGGACCGTGCCCTTGACCGTGCCCCGCGCGGCGTCCCGCCCCGTGATCCGAACGACAGGTCCCGCGGGCTGTCCCGCTGCGGCTGCGCGAGGAGGGCCTCGGAACCCGGGGAAACGCAAACGCCCCGGGAGAAGTCACCGGGGCGGTCGACCGCGCGGGCCGGGCGGCCTCCGCGAGGGCGCCGGAAGACGGGACCCGCGGGACCAGGGGACAGTCCTCAGGCCGGTTCGGCCCAGCTGGGTACGGCGGTGCGGGCCGGTGCGGCGGCGGGCCGGCACGTGAAGCCGAGCCGGGTGAGCGCACGGGCCACCTCGGCCTCGGTGAAGTCACGGCGGTCCTGCCTGGTGATGACCTCGCCGACCTGCTTGACAGGGTAGGCGTGCGGGCCGACGACCACGGACGCGCCGGTGACGGACTCGGGCTCGATGCCCGCCATCGAGTGCTCGACCTCGCTCTTGATGAGGTCGAAGGGGAAACGGGCGATCACACAACGCATGGTGCCTCCGCGGGATGAAGTTTCGTGGCCCGGGAACTGGGCGAGGCGGGCCGGATAGTGGGCACGGCGGACAGAAAAATTCGCCGGAAATTCAATCCGGGACGAAACCAGCCGGGGGCCGGAGCCGGGGAACGAAACCAAAAAAGCAGGTGGCCGGGGCCCGCACCTCAGGGTGCAGGTCCCGGCCACCTGTAAGCATCGGCCGACTCAGAAGTCAGGCGTCAGCGGGTCCCGGACTAGGCGGGGACGATGTTCTCCGCCTGGGGGCCCTTCTGGCCCTGCGTGACGTCGAAGGTCACCTTCTGGCCTTCCTGGAGCTCACGGAAGCCCTGGGTGGCGATGTTCGAGTAGTGGGCGAAGACGTCGGCGCCGCCGCCATCCTGCTCGATGAAGCCGAAGCCCTTTTCCGCGTTGAACCACTTCACGGTGCCAGTAGCCATGTCAATCTCCTTCGGGGCAAAGCTCGAGGACCCACACTGTGCGGGTCCGCGTCGCCGCGATGTTGCCCCCTCCGGATAAAACCGGAAATTCAGAAGCGACCGACCGGTATGGACCGGAAAGACGCTCCAAGACTTTGGGAACCACAACTGCAACTGATATCGACAGTAGCACGCCACGGCTCCGGAAGGGCGGCGCACTATCTCACCGCACTCCGGGGAATAAGGAACTGCCCCCTCGGCCGAGTAATTTTCTATCGCGGCCATGACAGATATTCCACGCCCTCCCGCACCGGATCTTCCGTACCGGGGCCGCATCCCCCTAGGGACGGCTCGCGGAGCCGGGCCCCGCGGCGGGTCGCGTCGTCGAGGCGGCCCGCCGCGTGACGACACGGCGGGCGAGCCCCGCCCGGCGTGTCGCGGGCGGCGTGTCGCGGGCGGCGGCCGAAGAGATCGCGCCGCACGCCACCCCGCACCCGGCCCGCACGCCACCCCGTACCCGCGCGGTCCGTCACCCGGCCCCCCGCGCGGCCCTTCCCCGCCCCGCCCGAGTTGCCGCCCCGCAGCGACCGGTGTGCGCTGGAGACCGGCCGACGGCCGCCCCGGCCGACGGATGCCCCTCGTACGGGTCCGAGACGGGACGTACCTCGTACGACAGGGGAACGGCCCCGTACGACGCAGGAGAGCGCATGACGAGCGAGCCCGGTGCGGTGTCCGAGACCTTCGCGTTCGCGTGCCGGAGCTGCGGGCACACCTGGGAGGCGACGTTCCAGGTCATGTTCTTCACCGATCCGACGGACGCCGCAGGCCTGCACACACAGGAGTACGTCGACGAGGACGGCGTCGCGATCAGGTCGCCGCTGACCGACGCCTTGTGCACACGGTGCGGAAGCCGCCGGGTGCGGGTGACGACGCCGGGCGCCGGGCGGCCGGCGCACGACCCGGCCGGCTGACGTCCGCGCGGCCGGTCACCCGGACGGGCCCGGTGCGCTGGTGGTGCGCCGCACCCGGTGGTGGCGTGGACGCAGACATCGCGCCCGCCGTCAGGAGGCCTCCGCCGTGAACCGTCCGCCGCACCGCCCCGCCTCCGTCCCGCCACCGTCCCCCGTGCCCCGGCTGCTGGTCTGCGCCCTGACGGTGGGCGTGCTGTGGTCGGCGGCCGCGTGCTCGAACAGTGGCGGCGGCCGTACGGTCCCCGCGGCCCCGCTGGCCGAGGTGACGCCCTCGTCGTCCACCGCGACGCTCACCGAGGCCCAGGCCAGGACCGCGCTGATCACCAACGCGGACCTGCCGTCGCAGTGGACGGGGACGTCGGGTGCGGCGACCTGGCGGGACGGCCTGCTCAAGAGCAAGGTCGACGCGGCGGGCTTCGGCACGGACAAGAACGCCGCCGCCGACTGCCAGAAGCTGCTCGACGGCCTGTACGCCGAGGATCTGCTCGGCCCGGCGAAGGGGACCAAGGCCGTCACCGGTTTCGACGACGGCAACAACCAGGCGCAGATGCACTACCAGGTCGCCCAGTACGGGCAGGCGGAGCTGAACAGGCAACTGGCGTGGGTGGCCACGCTGCCGCAGAAGTGCGCCGAGTTCACGGCGGTCGACGGGCAGGGCGGCCGGCAGAACGTCCAGGTCGTCTCGACGCAGGTGCCCGACGAGGGGGACGCCCGGCAGGGGCTGATGCTGACCATGAACGGACAGCTGGACGGCGGGCCCTCGACCCTGACCCTGGACATCGCCGCCGTACGGGTCGGCGACAGCGCCCTCTTCCTCACCAACGGCGGCCTCGACGGCGCCGAGTCGGACTCCACCGCGCAGGCCGTCCAGCAGGGCACCTCACGGCTGCGGCAGGTTCTCGAAGGAAAGACACCCGCCGCCAGCCCGACGAACTGACGGACCGCGGCTCGCGGGCCGGGACGGCCGGGACGCGCGCACCGAGCCGCTGCGGGCACACCCGGCACACCCGGCACACCGAGCGCTACTCCATCTTGTCGACCGCGTCCTTCGCCTCCTTGAGGCCCACCCCCGTGAACTCCCGGTACTCCTTGATCGCCTGGATCTTCCTGCCGTCCCGCACGAGCGCGGCGACCTGCTCCAGCTCCGGTTCGGTCTGCTGGATGCCCAGGTGGCCGAGGATCAGGTCGAGTTTGCGCTCGACGCGGGCGATCCTGCGGTCGGTGCGGCCCAGTCTTCCCTCCAGCCCCGCGTAGGTCGCGAAGACGATCATGACGAGGACGAAGAATCCGAGTATTCCCATGGACCCGATCCTATGAAAGCGTCCCGCCGTCCACGCCCAGACGGCGCAACAGGTCCAGCAGCGTGACCCGTTCGTCCTCGTCGAGCGGCGCGAAGGACGCGGCGAGCACCTCGACCGCGACGGCTCGCCCCGCCTCCAGGATCCGTTCGCCCGCCTCGGTGAGGTGGTGCTCGATCCGGCGGCCGCGGCCGGGGCGCCGCTCGACGAGGTGCTGGGCGGCGAGCCGGCCGGCCAGCGTGCCGAAGGACTGGTCGCCCTGGAAGGTCGCCACGGCGAGTTCGTGCGCGGAGGCACCGGGCGACCGGCCGATCGCGCGCAGCGCGTCCCACTGGGCGAGGGTCGTACCGACCGCCGCGAGGCGGGTGTCGAGCGCCCGGTGATGCCGGTACTGCGCCTCCTTCACGGCCCGCCCCAGCGTTTCGAGGCCGACCGCACCGCCGACGTGACCGTCCACGCGCTTCTCCTCCTCGGTCGTGCCACCAGTCATGCCACTCATGCCACGATCCTAAGCCTCGAATACGGTTGCGTATATACGCATGCGTATATAACGTGGGCGCATGACCGAGACCAGGACCCGTACCGTCCGCACCCGCCCCGACCTCCCGCTCACCCTCACCGAGAGCGGCCCCGAGGACGGCCCTCTCGCCCTCGTCCTGCACGGCGGTGGCGGCCCGGCCACCGTGCGGGGCATCGCCGCCCATCTGGCCGCCCGCATGCGGGTCGTGGTGCCCACGCACCCGGGCTGGAACGGGACCGAGCGCCCCGACTGGTTCACCGGCGTGGACGACCTCGCCCTCGCCTACCTCCACTGGCTCAAGGACGAGGGCCACCGCGACGTCCTCGTCGTGGGCTCCTCCCTCGGCGGCTGGACCGCCGCCGAGATGGCCTTCCGCGACGACGGCGACCGCATCACCCGTCTCGTGCTCGTCAACTCCGCCGGCGTGGAGGTGCCGGGCGAGCCGGTCCGCGACATCTTCGCCCTCGACCCGCGCGAGATCGGCACGTACTCCTTCCACGACCCGGCCCGCTTCGCCGTGAACCCCGCCCCCCTCACCGAGGAGCAGATCACCGCCCAGAAGGCCAACATGGTGACGCTGCGGACGCTGTGCGGCGACCCGTACATGCACGACCCGAAGCTCCTGAACCGCCTCGGCCGGATCCGGGTCCCGGCGCTCGTGCTGTGGGGCGAGAGCGACCGCATCGTGACGCCCGCGTACGGGCGGGCGCTCGCGGCGGCGTTCGCCGACGCGCGGTTCGTGTCCGTGCCCGAGGCCGGCCATCTCCCGCACATCGAACAGCCCGCGGCGACGTTCGGCGCCCTCGACGCCTACCTGGCCGGAACGGCCGTGGCGACGGGCTGACGGCCGTCCGCCGAGGGCCGCGCGCCCGCGCTTCCGGCGGCCGGGGGAGCGCTGTCCACCGCCGCCTTGGACGGCCCGGAGACCGCGTCCCCGGTGTCCCCGGTGTCCCCGGTGTCCCCGCCGTTCCCGGTATCCCCGCCGTTCCCGGTGTCCCCCACGCTCCGGATGTCCCCGATCTCGACCACCGCGCCCAGGCCCAACCGCTCGTACAGCCACCGCGCGTCGGCCGACCGCAGCCCGATCCAGCCGTCCGTGACGTCGTAGTTGCCGGGGGCCTTCTGGTCGGTGGAGAGGGCGCCGACGAAGTTCGTCGTCCCGTCCGCGGCGCGCAGTTCGATCACCCAGGGCACCTTCAGCGCGTAGACGTCCTTCGGGCTCAACTCCAGGGCGGGCACCACCCGGACGTCCCGCTTCGCCACGACCGTCATCCGGCCCGTCGGCGTGGGGCGGCCGGGCATGCCCGTGGAGACCGGCAGGTCGCGGCCCGCGGCCGTCAGCACCCGGCGGGCGAGATCGACGGTGGCACCGACCGCGACGGGTGTACTGGGCGGGGCGGTGGGACTCGCCGCCGGGGACGGACGCTCCCGCGTCCCGCCGTCACCGAGGTTCAGGGACAGCAGCAGCGCCAAGGCCGCCGCGGCGCAGGCACCGGCGGCGGACACGGTCACGGCCGTACGGCGGCGGCGCCGACGGCGTACCGCCCGCAGGCGGATCCCGGCCCCGGACACCGGCGGCGGCGTCTCACCGGAGGCGGCCAACTCGCGCAGGTCGGAGGCGAGTTCGGAGGCGAGTTCATCGGACACGGTCGTCCTCCCTCTTCCCCTCGTCCGCGGCACCGCCGGCGGAGGCCGCCGGGCCGGCGGAGGGCTTCGCCGTGTTCGCCCGTCGCCCTCCGTGCGCCTTCTTCCCCCTGTCGGCGGCCTCCCACTCGTCCGCCGCCAGTTCCCGGGCCAGTGCCGTCCGGCCGCGGGACAGCCGGGCCTTGACCGTGCCCACGGGAGCCCCGGTTTCGGAGGCTACCCGCTCGACGCTGAGGTCGCACAGATGGTGCAGGACCAACGCCATCCGCTGCGCCTCGGGCAGCGTGCGCAGCGCGGCGACCAGCGCCGTACGCTCGGGATCGGGCCCCGGAGCGTGCTCGGGCGGCGGGGTGCGGCGTACGAGCTCCAGCCAGCGGCGCGCGCGCCGCCAGCGGCTCACCGCGAGCCGCATCGCCACGGTCCTGATCCACGCCTCCGGCGCCCCGTCGGCGAGGAATTCCCGCCGCCGGTCCCAGGCGCGGACGAACGCCTCCTGGACGACGTCCTGCGCCTCGCCGTGGTCCCCGGTGAACGCGAAGAGCTGCCCGGTCAGCCGGGGGAACGCGGCGGCGTAGAACGCGTCGAACTCTTCCTCGGTCATGCCTCCCGCAGCTTCCTCGGTCGTGCCCCCGCCGGAGATCCCGGAATTTCCGCGGCCCCGTGCAACCCGGCGGAACGTGCCGTGCGTACAGGTCCCGTACGCCGCACATCGAAACACACCACAGGGGGAACACGATGACGAGCGCAGCCAGGAGCCGTCGCCGCGCGGCCGGTTGGCCGGTGGCCACGGTGTGCGCGCCCGCCCTCACCGGATGTCCGCAGGGGCCGACGGTGAGCGGCGCGCGCACCTCGACATCGCCGACGGGCGGACCGGGGTCGTCGGCACGCCGGTGTCCGTCGCTTGCGACCGCGCGACACAGACGGTCGAACGCGCGTGGCTGGAGCGCCAGTTGACGGCCACGACGCCCGTCGGGGACTCCTGGAGCGGGGGCGGGGGACCGCGAGCCGCCGGAGAGGCAGCGGGCCTGCGCGACCCGGGTCCTCATGAACGCGCGGACCGTCGGCCACGGCGAAGAGAACGCGAGCTGGGCGCGGTGACGGGCGGGCAGCGCGCCCGAGTGACCCCGACCGGCGACAGATCGGCCAAAAGGCCCCGTCACCACAGATGTTGTCCGCTCATGAACGCCCACGACGCCGGGGACGAGGTCCACGCCCGGTTCGGGCCGCGCTGAATCCGCGGGCGGGGGAGCCGAGTTGTTCAGGTCCCGGCTCCCCCGCACCGCACCTCCCCCACGTACCCGACTCCGAGGGACCGCCGGCCGTGCCCCACACCTCATCCGACGCCTCATCCGAAGCCCTGTCCGACGCCTTGTCCGCCCTACCCGACGGTGAACCCGGCTTCCCGGCCGTGTCCGGCCGTGGAGGCGACTTCACGACGTACGCCACCGCGGCCTGGCCCCGTCTGGTCCGCACCGCGCACCTGCTCACCGGCGATCTCCAGGAGGCCGAGGATCTCGTCCTGGCCACGCTGGCCCGGGTCCGCACCCGCTGGCGGCGCATCCCGCGCAACGACGTCGCCTTCCACGTACGGCGCGCCCTGGTCGAGCACCACCTCGGCCGTACCCGCAGGAGACGGGTCACGCGTCTGCCGGCTCCCTTCCTGCCCGCGTGGCCGCGGCGGCCCGCTCCCGGCCGGGCTCCCGCGGCGCTCGCGGCCCTCGGGGTCCTCACGGCCCTCTCGGCGCGGCAGCGCGCCGTACTCGTGCTGCGCTACGGCGACGGCCTGAGCGAGGCCGAGACCGCCCAGCTGCTCGGCTGCTCCGCCGGTGCGGTCCGGACACTCGCACGGCGCGGTCTCGAGGCCCTGAGCGCCGATCCCTCCTTCGTTCCTCGCCACCCCGTCCCCGGAGCCCGTCCATGAAACGTCATCGCAGGTCCGCAGCCATGTCGGCCGAGGCCCAGCGGCTGCGCGAGATATTCGCCGAGGCCACGTGCGACGTGACTCCCACGCCCGTCCCGCTGGCCGCCGTCGAGCGGGCCGCCCGCCGGCGCCGGCGGCGCCGCGCGGCCGCCGTGGTGGGTTTCGCCTGCGCGTCGCTGATGGTCCCGGCAGCCGCGGTGGCGCTGCGCGCGGGAGCGGACACGACGCGGGTGACGGGCCCGTCCGCCGGGCCCCGGGGGACGGTGCGGGTGGTGACGCCCGGGGAACGGGTGCGGATCGCGTCCGGCATCAAGATCTGGCTCACCGAGGACGGCGGGCACTGGAACTCGCCCTGGAGCACCGCACCACGCTTCCGCGGCGTCAAGGACGACGGCATCGACATCGGCACACCCGGCGTCACCCTCCAGGAAGAGGGCGCCTGCGCCAACGGCTACTTCGTGTCCGGCATGTACCACGGCAAGGGGGACGCGGCGCGCGTGCGGATCGAAACCACGGCGGGCGACGTCGACGGCACGGCACTCACCCTCGCGGGCAGCCCGCACTGGGGTGTCTGGTACGCGGTGGTGAAATCACCGAAGACGCAGAAGACGCAGGAGACGCAGGAGACACCGAAGGCGCAGGAGGTGCCGGGGACGTCGATGAAACGGCGGGTCCACGACGGCCCGACGAGAAGAGTCACGGTGTACGACTCCGCGGGCAGAGTGATCGCGACCATGGAGTTCGCGACGTGAGCGGCGGGAACGTCGGATACGGCGAGAACGTCAGGATCACGGACCCGAGCCGCCCCGGGCGGACCCGTGGTCCCCGGGGCCGTCGCAGGCTCCGGGCCGGTCTGCGGCGCCGTATGGCCGTCCGCCGTATCCGCGTCCGCCGCACCCGCGGTCGCCGTCTGCGCCGCGCGCTGGTCGTCCTGCTCACCGTCCTCGCCCACCTCGTCACCGCGGTCCTCGTCGCGTACCACCTCACGGTCATCCCCGAGCCGCACCCCGAGACGGCGATGCAGAGCACCGTCTTCGTCGACGACGACGGCGACTACCTGGGCCGGCGCGGCCCCGTCGACCGTCAGGAGATACCCCTCTCGCAGGTGCCGGGGCATGTCCGGGAGGCGGTGATCGCGGCAGAGAACCGTTCCTTCCGTTCGGACACGGGGATCTCCCCGAAGGCGATCACCCGGGCGGCCTGGGCGACGGTGAGCGGCGGCGGCCGGCAGGGCGGGTCCACGATCACGCAGCAGTACGTGAAGAACGCCCTGCTCAGCCCCGAGCAGTCGCTGTACCGCAAGGCGCGCGAGGCCCTGATCGCGATCAAACTGGACCGCACCCGCTCGAAGGACGAGATCCTGGCGGGCTACCTCAACACGGTCTACTTCGGCCGGGGCGCGGCCGGCATCCAGTCCGCCGCCCGGAACTACTTCGGCGTCGACGCCAAGGACCTGACCGTGAGCCAGGGCGCGGCGCTCGCGTCCGTCATCAACATCCCCTCGTACTACGAGAAGGCCGGCTCGGACCCCGCGGTGACGGCGAAGCTGGTGGACCGCTGGGACTGGGTGCTGGACGCGATGGCGGACAGCCACGCCATCACGGCCGCCCAGCGCGCCGGGGCCCGCTTCCCCGCCTTCCGCTTCTATCCGCCGGGCGACACGGACGGCCAGCGCCAGTATCTGATCGACGTGGCGTCCGCCGAGGCCGCCGACCGGCTCGGCATCACCGAGGACCAGCTCGCCCGCGGCGGCTACACGGTCCGTACCACCTTCGACCTGACGGCCCAGGACGCGACGGCGGAGCGGGCGGGCGACGCGCCGCCCGCCAAGGGCGGCGACCGGCTGCACACGGCCGTGGTGGCCCTGGTGCCGGGCGACGGCGCGGTCCGGGTCCTGTACGGCGGCGCGGACTACGCCCGCCAGCCCTTCAACGACGCGGTGGACGGCGCGGTGGAGGCGGGTACGGCGCTGGAGCCCTTCTCCGGCACGAAGCTGCCGCCTCCGCTCGCCGGCCTCACGCGCACCGCCGCACCGACCCCGCTGCGGCTGGCGTCCGCGTACGCGACCGCGGCGGCGCACGGTACGTACGCGAAGCCGTACACGATCGTGAGGATCACCCGCGCGGGCCGCACCCTCTACCGCGCTCATCCGAACACCAGTGCGTCGGCGAAGGGGGGTGGTGCGGACGTGTTGACCAAATTGATGCAGAGCCGGGCCGGCGGTCCCCCGGCCGTCCTCACGGGCGCCGCGGGCCGGCGCACCCTCTGGCGGACGACCTACGACGAACACCTCACCCTCACCGTGGCTCTCTTCGCGGAACACCCGGCCAAGGGCGGGAAGCCGGCTCTCCCGGCGCCGCTGCCGGGCACCGCCGAGGGGCTCTCCGCCCACATCTCGGAGGGCGCCTGGGCCAAGATCACCGGCACCTCCGTCGGCCCCTCTCCGGCCGAAGAAGGAAATCCGGGGCTTCCGATCGGCCAAACAAAGCCCATACTGGCTACACGATGACGAAACCCTCCGCGCCCCGGCGCCACCTGCCCACCAGCCCCTTCGCAGCCCCGGTCGTCCCCGTGGCCAAGGAATTCAGCCTCGGAGACCGCGTAACCCACGACCAGTTCGGTCTGGGCACGATCATCGGCGTCGAAGAGGGCATCGCCATGCTCGTCGACTTCGGCTCCCGCCAGGCCCGCATCCTCAGCCCCTACACCCGGATGGACAGGCTCTGACCTGCACATTGCGCAGTACCCACACCGCCGTCAGCACCCGCGACGCGTGCAGTACCCGACCCGACTGACACCACCGGACCCGGCCACCTCACCCCGCGGCTGCCCCATCCGCAGGTTGCCGGGTTTTCGGTGTGCGACGGCCCGGACGCCCGGCCTCACCGCCCGATGACGCCTTCCCGGGCCCCCACCACCCCTCGAACGGCCCACCCCGCTGGTCCCGGGGCAGGATGTCGTCGAGGGTCGGGGCATGGATGCCGCGGGCGAAGAGCTGCCGTTCGAGGATCTGACCGACTTCGAGGACGCGGATCGCGGATTCATCGCGGCCCTGGTTCCCGGCGTGGTCCGGGACGCGGAGGGGCGGGTCGTCCATGACGCGGACGCCTACGCGTTCCTCGCGGACGACTGTCCGCCGACCGCGCACCCCAGTCTGTGGCGGCAGGCGCGGCTGTGTGCGCGTCAGGGGCTGTACGAGGTCACCGAGGGTGTCTACCAGGTGCGCGGACTCGACCTGTCGAACATGACGCTCGTCGAGGGCCGTGAGGGTGTCGTCGTGATCGACCCGCTGATCTCGGCGGAGTGCGCCGCCGCAGCCCTCGCCCTCTACCGCGAGCACCGCGGACCGCGCCGCGTGACCGGGC
Organism: Streptomyces sp. NPDC005195; assembly: GCF_040608315.1. NCBI lineage: Bacteria > Bacillati > Actinomycetota > Actinomycetes > Kitasatosporales > Streptomycetaceae > Streptomyces > Streptomyces sp. NPDC005195. The sequence goes on along the minus strand of NZ_JBEXHZ010000004.1, from coordinate 119,922 downwards.
TCGTCTACACCCACTCGCACGTCGACCACTTCGGCGGCGCCCGCGGTGTGCTGCCGCACGGCAGCGACAGCGGGGTGCCGGTGCTCGCGCCCGCCGGCTTCCTGGAGCACGCGGTCAGCGAGAACGTCTTCGCCGGCAACGCGATGCTGCGCCGGGCGGTGTTCATGCACGGCTCCCGGCTGCCCAAGGGGCCCCGCGACCAGATCGGCACCGGGCTCGGCACCACCACCTCCACCGGCACCGTCACGCTCATCGCCCCGAACGTGGACGTCACCCGGACCGGGCAGGAGGAGACGGTGGACGGTGTGCGGTTCGTCTTCCAGCTCACGCCGGGGACTGAGGCGCCCGCCGAGATGAACTTCCTGCTGCGTGACCCGCGCGCGCTGTGCGTGGCCGAGAACGCCAGTCACACCCTGCACAACGTGCTCACCCTGCGTGGCGCCCCGGTCCGCGACGCGCGCGTCTGGGCCCGCTACCTCGACGAGACCGTCGACCTGTTCGCCGACACCTACGACGTCGCGTTCGCCTCCCACAACTGGCCGACCTGGGGGCGCGAGAACGTCGTCCGGTTCCTCGGCGAGCAGCGGGACCTGTACGCCTACCTGCACGACCAGACCCTGCGCCTCCTGAACAACGGCCTGACCGGCCCCGAGATCGCCGAGGAGCTGCGGCTGCCGCCCGCCCTGGAGCGGTCCTGGCACGCACGCGGCTACTACGGCTCCCTCAGCCACAACGTCAAGGCCGTCTACCAGCGGTACATGGGCTGGTACGACGGGAACCCCGCCCACCTCTGGGAGCACCCGCCCGCCGAACTCGCCGCCCGGTACGTGGAGCTGGCGGGCGGCCCGACGGAGACCCTGGTGAAGGCGCGGGCGTACGCGGACAACGGCGACCTCCGTTTCGCCGCCACCCTCCTCAACCACCTGGTCTTCGCCGACCCGTCGGACAGCGCGGCCCGCGAGACCCTCTCCGGCGTCTACGAACGGCTCGGGCACGGCGCCGAGAACGGCACCTGGCGCAACTACTACCTCACGGCCGCCCTGGAACTGCGCCGGGGCACGGCCGACACCGCCATCGACACCGCGGGTTCCGAACTCACCTCCGCGCTCACCGTGAGCATGCTCCTCGACTCGCTCGCCGTCCGTATCGACGGCCCGCGCGCCTGGCACGAGCGCCTCACCCTCGACCTCGTCGTGACCGACGAACAGCGCCGCCACCGCGTCAACCTCCACCACGGCGCGCTGACGCACCGCGGCATGCCGGTCCACCACGTCCCGAAACCGCACGCGGGACTGACCCTGACCCTCACCCGGCCGGAACTGCGCGCCGTGCTGGAGGGGCGGGGCCTCGCGGGCATCGAGGCGGACGGCGACCCCGGCCTCCTGGACCGCCTCCTGTCGTACGCCACCGCACCGGACCACGCGTTCCCCGTCGTGACGCCGTAGCGCCGCCGTACGGCCCCGTAGCGCCGCCGTACGGCCCCGCGGAGGCCGTACGAGGGGTACGGGTGCGTACGGGGCCGCCCGCGCGCCCCGGGACCCGCCCCCGTACGCGCGGCGGCGGCGGCGGTCAGAGCGGGGGCTGCGCGGGGGCCGGGCCCAGGGTGGTCGTGCCGGGAGCCGTGCGGTGGCCCAGGCCCGTGCGGTAGGCGTCGAGAGCCGCCTCCACCCGGCCGGTGCGCCGCAGGAGGTCTCCGAGCAGGCGGCAGAGGTCGGCCAGGTCGCCCGCCGCGCCGGCCCGCTCCAGCAGGCTCAGCGCCCGGACGTAGTGCTCCTCGGCGGTCTCGGTGTCCCGGGCGTCCTCGGCGATGATGCCGAGCAGCCGGTGCGCGCCCGCCGAGTGCACGGCGCCGCGCTCGGGGCTGAGGTCGCCGAGCACCTCGTGGAGGAGAACGGCGGCCTCGGTCGACTTGCCGCGCCGGTGCAGCACGTCCGCCAGTTCGACGTTGACCTGGCTGGTGTAGAGGGCGGCCCGCTTCGCCGAGAGCATGACCTGCGCCTCGCGCAACTCACTCTCGGCGCGCTCCAGTTCACCGTTCTGCGCGTACAGATATCCGCGCATCCAGTGACAGTTGGCGAGCTCCGTACGGATCTGGAGCTGGCGGTAGAGCTCGGCGGCCTTGGCGAGGGAGGCGTCCGCCTCCGCCATCCGGCCCTCGGCGATCATGGTGCGGGCCACCGAGCGGTGCATCCGGGCGACGAGCGCCGGGTCGCCGACCTGCGGGGCGAGCGCGAGCGCGAACTCGGCGGCCTGGGCGGCGCGGGCGTGCGCGCCCATGTCCATGTAGGGCGCGATGACGCCGGTGTAGAGCAGCAGCAGGGCGTCCGGGTCGTGCATGCCGGTCCGGTTCAGCTCGTCCAGCGTGGACTCGAACAGGTAGCAGGCGTAACGGAGTTCACCGGCGAGGTAGTGGGAGACGGCACGACCGCGCAGGGCGGGCACCCGCTGGGGCAGCGGCGCGTCGCCGAGGCGCCGCTCCGACGCCTCGAACCGCTCCTGGGCGGTCTCCAGGTCCCCGGTCTCCAGCGCGCATTCGCCGAGCCCGAGCAGCGCGGCGGCCTGCTCGGCGACGAGTCCGTGCGTGTCCGCCTCCGCGAGAAGCACCGTGTACTGCTCCGCCGCGACCTCGGCCTCGCCGGTCGCGAGGGTGCGCTGCGCGTCGGTGAGCCGCAGCCGCAGACCGGTCGCGAGATGGGCCGGCCGACCGGTCGCCAGCTCCTCGTACGCCACCCCGAGCCGCTCGGCTATGTGCCGCAGCGCGGGCTCCGAGGCGCGCACCCGCCCCGCCTCCAGCGTCGAGATGTAGGCGGGCGTGTACGCCGGTTCCGCCAATTGTTTCTGTGTCAGCCCGCGTTCCGTACGCAGCTGCTGGACCCTGCGCCCGATGACCTCCGGGCCGTCACGCTCCGCCATGGATTAAGCATGCCATTAAGTCCACTTAACCCGAGACGACTTTTGACTAATATCCAACTCCCCTTGCGCCCCTTGCTCTTTGGTGCTCCGAGCCCCTACGTTAAGCGACGGGTTAAGCCTGCTTAATACGCCGCTGTTGTTGCGAGGTCGCCGTGCTCCGACGTATTTCCGCGCGCTACTTCCGAGTGCTCGGTGCGGCAGTCATCGCCGTGGCCGCGCTGGTCCTGGCGGCGAACGCGGGCCCGGCCAGGGCGGCCGATCCCGCCCCGGCCCTCCACCAGCAGGGCTCCGGACACACCGAGACGACGTACGGCGACACCTCCTCGCGACCGTAGCGGCCGGCCACACCCACCCCTCACCGCCCCCGTCGTCCACAGGTGTGGACCAACGGACCGAGGACGAACTCCCGTTGTGGACGGCACCCTTCGTCGGCGCCCCCGCGAGACCCGACCGTCCGGAAACCGCGTCCTCCCCCGCGGCGGACGGCGCGAACGGCCGCCGGCGGAACTCCCCCCGTTCCGCCGGCGGCCTCTACCCTGAGCCCGTGAACTCTCCCGCCGCACGTACCGCGCTGGACCTCACCGCCGACCTTCCGGTCCCCGCCCTCGAGGCCTTCTACCGGGACCTGCACCGGCATCCGGAACTGTCGATGCGCGAGCACCGCACCGCCGCCGCCCTCGCCGGCCGGTTCCGCACGGCCGGCTTCGACACGGTCACCGGCATCGGCGGCACCGGGGTCGTCGGGATCCTGCGGAACGGGCCGGGACCCACCGTCCTGCTCCG